>DAOQAA010000001.1:0-8296 GCA_035353675.1 Methanoregula sp.
TAGCGGCTGATTCGTAATCAGCAGGTCGAGGGTTCAAGTCCCTCCGGCGGCTTAAGAGAGAAGGGGTTACAAGCCCCTTCAACTCATTTTTTAATTTTTAAGCATGCAGTCCCATCCAACCGGACAGGACTTTCAGACATCGCACACTCCTTTCAGTAGCTCAATCGTCCTCTCATTATCCATCCACCGTATTATTCAACCGCTATGAAACGGGATATGCATCCATCCCCTCCTCAAGATACAGTGTTAGGATCCCGTGCAGCTCGTCAGCGGCAAGCGGATCGCAGGACATCCGGCGGATCTCACGGCCACGATGCAAATACACTCTGTTTTCAAGTGTTTTTCCGAAATCTCAATTAACAAAATTTATCAGTTATCTTATCGACGATTTACAGAATCGGGAATTAGTCATTTAAAAAGAGGCACCTCCCGGTTTTTCCTGAATATATACAAATTACCTTCGCGTTTTTTTATGACGCACGAGGCTTAAGAAATGAGTCGGGACAGGTTTTATCCGGTACTGGCAGGATTTTTGATTTTTGCCGGGATTACCCCGACCCCGGTGTTGATGATCCCCGGAATACCCTGTGCAATCAGAACCCAGTGATGTCATGAAACGCAGGATAATACCGCTGATTGGCATAATCATATTTCAGCTGTTTGTCGGCATGGTAGCCGCGGCGAGTGTTTTTCCAGCGTATTATTCTGATCCTGCACTTCCTGAAGAATCCATTTCAGGCATGGAATTTTCTGATCGGCGACTCCCTTCCCTTGATTTACCTGATAATCAGGAAGTACTCTGGTATTCTTATAATGCGCGACAGCATGTCACGGTTACAGCATCCGGTACAGGGAAGGTTCGTGTGGCAACAAAGAACGGTTCGTTTGCAATGCGACTGACTGGAATTGGTCATCCGGGTTCAATACATGAAGTGTCTCCCGGAATGAATCTGGCAAAAGAGAACCGGTTGGATATTGTCCGTCCTGATTATACCGAATGGTACATCAACCGTGACGATTGTGTTGAGCAGGGTTTAACAATCTGGTCACGACCGGAAGGGACCGGACATCTGCTTGTATCTTATATCCTCTCCGGAGACCTTCAACCGGTTTTGAATGCGCAGACACTCATCTTTTTTGATCATTATGGCCCGGTTATGCAGTATGGAGGGCTTGAGGTGCGGGATGCTGATGGCCGGGTCCTCCCGTCAGAAATGATCCTCAATGACAACCAGCTTTTTTGGATAGTAAATGACAGTGACTCGATATACCCCATTACGATTGACCCTTACATTATCACACAGGCGGCCATCCTTAGCGCATCAGATAAAACAAAAGATGCATATTTTGGGAATTCAGTTTCAGTCTACAATGATACCATAATCGTCGGGGCAAAGGGGTGTAATTCCTCTGCCGGCCAGGCATATGTTTTCAGGAATACAGGAGGGACATGGCACCAGATCGCGATTCTTAATGCTTCGGATAAAGCATCCGGTGCCAGTTTCGGGACTTCGGTATCACTTTACAATGATACTGCACTTGTCGGGGCAAGTAGTGCTGGATCCGGAGGACATTCCTATGCCGGTCAGGCATATATTTTCAGGAATGCGGAGGGGTCATGGCACCAGACCGCGATTTTCAGTGCTTCAGATAAAACAAATTTTGCATTTTTCGGACAATCTGTTTCTCTTTACAATGACACAGCACTTGTCGGTGCGAACGGAGCTGATTCATCTGCCGGTCGTGTTTATGTCTTCAGGAATACTGGCGGCAGCTGGTACGAGACTGCAATCCTGAATGCATCTGACAAGGCAGCCGGTGCCAATTTCGGGACTTCGGTATCGCTTTACAACGATACCGCACTTGTTGGGGCACGTAGTGCTGCATCCGGGGGTTTTTCGGCAGCCGGCCAGGCATACATCTTCAAAAATACCCGCGATACCTGGGAGGAATCAATAATCCTGAATGCATCGGATAAAGCAGCCAATGCAAATTTTGGGACTTCTGTATCACTTTACGAAAATATGGCTCTTGTAGGGGCCACGGGTGCCAAAAACTATGCCGGTCAGGTGTATGTCTTTAAAAATAACGGGAAAACATGGAATGAGACAGCGATCCTAAATGCTTCGGATAGTGTTGACAACGCAGTTTTCGGGACTTCAGTATCTCTTTACAATACTGTCGCAGTAATCGGAGCATATAAAACTAAATCTGACTGCGATTCTACCGCGGGCCATGTATATGTCTTCAAAAATACCGGTGAAAACTGGGGCGAGACAGCAATCCTGAATGCGTCTGATAAGGCAAACGGGGCATACTTTGGTGCATCCGTGTCCCAATACACCGACACTGTAATAACCGGGGCGTTTGGGGCTGAATCTGGTGGATTCCCATCAGCAGGACAGGCGTATATTTTTACTGTTGTTGACTATCCCCGCCCGGCAGTCACTGGCATTTCACCGGCGTATGGCCCACGTGTCGGGGGGACTGTCGTTACCATAACCGGAACAGGATTTTCCGGGATAACTTCCGTAAAGTTTGGCAGTACTGCAGGAACAATCACAGGAACAACAACTGATACATCCATTACTGCGGTCTCACCTCCCGGAAGCGGAACTATAGATATCACGGTTATTACGCCCGGAGGAACATCGGCCATAGGACTGGCCGACAGGTTCACGTATACTGAAGCACCAACTGTTACCGGCATCAGTCCTTCAAGTGGTAGTAACTCCGGTACAACGGTTCTAACGGTATCCGGTACCGGTTTTTTCACGACACCGGTTCCAACTATAAACCTCACAAGAAACGGTTACGCCAACATTTCTTTAACCGGAATAAGCGGCACGTCAACTTCAATAAGCGGGACTGTACCGGCGGGAGTTAATGCCGGCGTCTGGAATGTTACTGTCATTAATCCGGATGGTCTGGAAGGTTTCAATCCTTTGGTAACCTTTACGGTAACGCAACCACCCACGGTTCCTACAATATCCGGCATCAGTCCTTCAGGGGGATCAAACGCCGGAAAGGTCAATGTCGCGCTTGCCGGTACGAATTTCACACCGGGTGCAACCGTAAACCTAAACCGGACCGGGTTCCCGGATATTATCGGGAGTAACACAAACGTCCCATCTGGAGTAAATATTACCTGCATAATCGATTTGACCGGTACAACAGTCGGTAACTACAATATCGTGGTGACCAATAATGACGGAAATTCGGGTATGCTGGAAAATGGATTTACAGTCTTTGGGACCACTCCAACGCCATCAGTTGTCCCCACGGCCATAACCGGCGATAGTGACAAAGATGGCTCCTTCTTTACCGGTTCAGAGGCAGTTATTGTAGCATCTCCCGGGGCACCTTCAGGTGAATCGATGACATTTTCTGTCAATCCCCCGGTGAACGACCAAAACACCATCCGGATTATGGAGATCCGGGTTATCCCGTCATATAATGTCGGGGAAATGTCTATCCTGATTAAACCCCTGACACCGGGTGAACCAAACCAAATCAGGGACGGATATGTAGTGGCCGGGTATTACGAGATCGAACCTATCGCTGTTAATCCACGAGCACTCAGTCAGGGAACACTTACGTTTCGGGTAGCCGACAGATGGCTGAAAGTGAATCATGCGAACCCGGATCACGTGGTCATGCTCCGTAATCATGATGGAAACTGGATGGAGCTTCCCACAACGTATCGTTGTAAAGATGGAGATTTCCATTATTTCACCGCGATAACACCCGGATTTTCCTGCTTTGCAGTGGCAGCCAGGAAAACACTCCCTGTATCCACAAGTCCCTCACAAACTACGGTACGGGTCATTACATCCGGCGCCCCTGCAACCACACTACAAAATGATACACAGGAAAAGACTCTCATGCCGGTAAAAGCACGCACTGGCACTATCCTGCCATCAGAGACGACGATTTCACCGCTCCTTTCCGTGACACCGGCCGGTCCCGCCATAATCCCGCAGGGCATGGTGATTATCGGTGCAGTGATGATAGTCCTTCTTGTCATCGGCGTTGTGCTTGTCCGCCGCTGGTGGATACGGCAACAGAATCCGGCCTTATTCCGGAAATACGACTGATATGCCGGATCAACGCACTAATGGCGTATCACTTTTTACATTTTTAAGATCTGTAGACGGGTAAAATCCAAAAAAAAGTTTATTTTTTAGTTTTCCTGCCACTGTGTTTCTTTTGCGGAATATGTTTCTTGATGAGCGGTTCCTCAACAATCTTTGGGAAACGGCTCAACTGTAGTGCCTCTTTTACCGGGATGTTTTTTGCGACAGCGGGTATAATCGCAACAAAAACCGGGGGACTCGCCATTCTGGAAAGTTGCAGGTGGACTTCAACCGGATAGAGGGTACCATCTTTTCGTTTATGGGTTGTTGTATACACCATTCTGTCAGTCTCGTCATTGGACAGGGGGGCTGTCAGGGATTCAAATGATTCGCGTGTGATCTCCGGGTTGAGATCGAGAGGCGTAAGCGTGCGCAGTTCATCCAGAGTATATCCGAGATTTTCCCGGGCGGCTTTGTTAACATCAATGAACCGCAACGTCTCTGCATCACAGGAATATATCTCGTGTGACGAACTGTCAAGTATCTGTAATAACCGGTTTTTTTCTTCCTCTGCCCGCTTTTTCCAGGTTATATCCCGGGCGATCGTTAATACACAGGTACTATTCTGTTCAGCGCCGGGAACCGGCAAAACGGTTACAGACACACAGATTTGTTTTCCATCCTTCCGGATACCTGGAACTTTGTAGTGATCGATATGTTCTCCCAGTAGTATTTTTTCGAGTTTTTTCGGAATCCTGATTTCTAAATCCGGGGGTGCGAGAATTGCTATGGATTTTCCAAGAATTTCACTGCGTGTATATCCATAGATCTTTTCCGCTCCTGCATTCCAGAGGGTTATAATTCCGTCAGAGGTATTTCCGATTACTGCATCATCGGTGGATTCGATAATAGCTGTGAGCTGGCGTTTTTTTTCTTCGCTCTGCCTCAGTAGTTCTTCTGTATTCGTGCGTTCCGTAATATCGCGGAGGGTCTCTATTGCGCCGACAACCTTCCCCCTGGGGTTATACAGCAGACTTGCCCTGGCCCAAAACATTCGTGGCTCTCCCCGCACGCCCGGGTGTGGAATTACTGATTCAAGCGTTGTGCCATCCTGGACAACATTGGGATACCATTTCCGGATCTCGTCTGGAGGCAGGAATACCAGATTAATCAGGCTCAGTTTTCGTTTCCCATAGAACGGGATGGCATATGCATAATCCCCCTTGCCCAGCATATCGCGGGCAGGGATACCAGACATCATTTCAATTGCCCGGTTCCACGCGATGACGGTGCCTTTTGTATCGATTGCAAAGGTTGCATCAGGCAGGAAGTTTATGATCTGCCGCTCACGGTATTCGCGGTCACGTATGCCTGATTCTGCTTTCCTCCATTGAATTGCCCGACGAACCTTGTGGGATAGTTCCGTAAACCGGCTCTGATGAGCACCGTCTTTATAATGATAGAAATCGGCTCCTTCGTTTAAAGCCCGGACAGCAATACTCTCCTGATCACGATCGGTAAGGAGAATGAACGGGACGTTGTTCCCGGAATCCCGGATCTGTTTTAAGAATTCCAGGCCGTTTATCCCCGGCATCTGGTAATCAGATATGATTGCATCGTAGTTTGTCGATTGCAGGATGGACAAGGCGGCAGGAGCAGATGATACAATGTCGACAGAATACAATCCACTCTGTTCCAGAAAAAATTTGAGGATGTCAAGGAGTTTCTGTTCGTCATCAATACACAGAACGTGATACATGGACTGCCCCTTGATATTTCCAGGTTATCAACTTTAAAATGGATATATTGTCGCAGTAACCGTTTTTTTGTAAATTTTTAAGTGGTCTCCTTTGGTCTCCTTTACTGCTTTTTTCAGGAGCTGTTGGAATTTTCTTATTGGGGTACCAGCATTAGTCAAAACATTTCGGATTAATACCGGTTGTCCATATGGTCGAAATCAAACCCTGTATTCATAGATGTCGCTTTAGTATAAGGTGAGGGGAATGGTTCCGTAAAATTACCATCCTCATCCGGTACATTAACCGTCCGGTCAACAGGCCTGCGCTGCTCCATCAGGACTTCAATCATATCCCGATCAAGCGATGTATCCTCTGGTTCAAGGATTCTCTTGAGAGAATAGAGTTCTGAGATATATTCTTCGGCACTGACCTCATGCACTGCACCCAGATCCTCTGGCATCAGACGTGCCATCCCCGTGATCACATCCTGTGATTTTACCGTAAGATATTCCATGATACGATAGGATTCCAGCAGGATCACCAGGCGGTCCTGTCCAAATTTTTGAACCGCTTTCCGGGTCCAGGAATATAACTGGAATACTTCATGGAGTGTGAGGGGTTCAGGGACCGTTTGAGGGATCTGCTGCGGGAATTTAAAAGGCATATTCCCCGGGATGCCAAATGCAGAGAATGCCTGGTCATCCATATTCTTCCCATCATTATGGGCCGGCTGATTAAACAGATCGGATTTTATACCAGACATCTCTTTATTCTGATCTGCTTCCAACGCAGTCTTTTTTGCTTCCATCTGGAGTTCGCGGGTTTCAAGAGCTGCTTCACGTGCATCCAGGGCAGCAGCTTTTACATCTTCTTCATCTTCTTTTGCAGTTGATGATGGGACAGGGCCTCCACATGCATACAGGGATTGTGGATTTTCAAAGGAGGAGATACGCTCCCGTAAGTCAATGAGGAGCCGTTTGATGGAGGTCTTGATAAGATTGACTTCCTGCTCCAGGTTCTTTAACTTGACAGCCGGATCATCGCCCGATGCTCCTGTAAAGTTATTAACCTGCAACTGATCGAGAGCCATATAGCATCTAAGATGTTGTTATTTTTTTCATTAATAAGTATTTTTATTTTAATCTGGTGATTAATTGAAGATTTTTTTATCTATTCTTCAAAAATTTTTGGCTTTTCAGATTTTTTTCGACAGAGATCTTTGTACTAAACCGGCATTTCACCGGATTTAAACAGAAAATTTAAATACAAATTTGGTACGAAAGATGCTGTGATCGGGATACAGGATCTGAAATTTCCTGCACGCCCCTTATGAAACACGCCGGATAGCTCCGGCCGTACATGCCAGTCATTTTTATGCGGAGGTCTTATCAAAGTTTGTGATGAGCCAAAAACAAATTTTTGCAGGAAAACTCCTTTAACAATTTCATAAACGGGGTCCACTGCGCCAACCCGGCCTTCAATGGAAGGTACCCATTCTTGAAAAAAACCGGGACCTCCTGTCTCCCGACCAACTTTTTGTAAAAGAAATATTGGTGACCCCATTCAGGATCAATAAATGGAAGGGGTCACCCACAATGCATTCAGGATCGGGCATTCGACACAGGAGTATGAATGCAGGGAATGCAGGGACGGTCGGGTTTTGCAGGAACTCCTGAACTTATATGTCCCATTTTGAGGTTTCTCTCCGGAAGCGTTGTTAAATTTTTAAAAGTTTTACACAAAATGTGTTACTAAAATAAAAATATTTATTACACACCAGTGCCTATCTTTATTCCGGGGAAAACCCTATTTCAGGGGATTCTTCTCATACTTCGACAAATCGTTTCGTGCATTGCACGTACATTCAGGCAAAAACCGGGATCATGGGGAAATGATCCCGGAAAACATCAGGCAGGTGATAAAAAATGAAACAGACCTTGTATGATGGCAGCCGCAAGACAACCGTCAATACCCGGAATGACGAGTGCCTTTATCTTGCACCGCGACCGGTCTCCGACTCGCAATATGCAAACGTAACCGGGAAAGATCTTTACATGCATTGTGAAAAAGAGGATGACAGGAAGATTACCTACTACCTGCATTTCTGGTCAAGTAAAAAGTCAGTGAAGGAAAAAATCCTTCCATTGTCACCGGCCATGGCGGACCGGTTCTTAAAAACCAGGGGACTCGAGTGTAACCTTTTCCCGAAAAGCGATCCCGTAACCAATCTCTATGCATGGGGATACGGGATCGCAGAAGAGTTCTGATTTTTACACACACCTCATTTTTCCGATTAGATGCAATTCTCTCACAGGAACCATCTGAAGTACAACCGTGAATTGCTCAAAAAACAGGCGTGTGAATTTCCTGAAATTAAAAATAGAGATCAGGTTCTGCTTTACGCGGTCACGTTTGCAGCCTTGCATCCTTCGCCACGGAAAAGCGCCCACTCTTCGCAGGTTGTTCCGTTCGTGAAGGTGC
>DAOQAA010000001.1:8396-101519 GCA_035353675.1 Methanoregula sp.
ACATGCCATACTGGCCGGCTGCGCCGTCCTTGATCTCAACGGTGCCGCCAATGTTCACGCAGTTGACAGCTGCCGGGTTCGCAAGACCGGTCTGCCCGGTCATAGTGCTGTTGCCGGTCTGGTTGGGTTCAGCGCCGGCTTTGCATCCTTCGCCACGGAAGAGTGCCCATTCTTCGCAGGTTGTACCATTCTTGAAGGTGCACATGCCATACTGGCCGGCTGCGCCGTCCTTGATCTCAACGGTGCCGCCAATGTTGACGCAGTTGACAGCTGCCGGGTTCGCGAGACCGGTCTGCCCGGTCATAGTGTTGTTGCCGGTCTGGTTGGGTTCGGCGCCAGCCTTACAGCCTTCGCCACGGAAGAGTGCCCACTCTTCGCAGGTTGTTCCGTTCGTGAAGGTGCACATGCCGTATTCGCTGCCATCAGCGTTCTTCTTGATCTCGGTAGTACCACCGATGCTGCCGCAGTTGACTGAAGCCGGGTTTGCCATGCCGGCCTGGACGGAAGTTGTGGCCTGTGCGGTTGGTGTTGTGGTCGTTGCCGGTGCCGTGGTGGACTGCTGCGTGCATCCGGCACTGAAAATGCCAAGAACAAGGAAGAAGCCCAGGATAAGAAACACAAGTGATTTTGAAGCCATATTTTACCGGATAGACGTTAACCGGCTGTGTTAAAAAAAGATCGGATATAATAAGGTTATATTTCAGGTTTTGCTAAAAAAATCAGTTCTCTGCGGCTGCTTTCATACGGCGGACATATTGCCGGAGCATAGTCTCCATCGTTTTGATATCATCAAGGTTCTTTTCAACAATAGTTACAATCGCGCTCCCGACAATAATCCCATCGGCCCCGGATTTATGGCAAATTACAGCCTGTTCCGGAGTCGAGATTCCAAAACCAATGGCAAGCGGGAGATCCGTGTGTTTTTTTACCCGTGCAAGGAGTTCCAGCGCTTCCGGTGATACGGTGCTGCGGGCTCCCGTGACACCGAGTACTGAAACAAGGTACAGGAACCCGCCTGCCCGGCTCACGATCGTGTCCATACGTTCATAGGAAGTCGTCTGCGTGACAAGGAAAACCGGGTCAATGCCGTTTTCTTTTGCGGCGGCAACAACTTCTCCGGATTCTTCGACCGGCATATCGGCCACAAGGATCCCGTCAACTCCGACCTCGCGTGCCTCGCGGAAGAACCGGTCGATTCCTCTCCGGTAGACCGTGTTGTAGTACGCGAGAAGCACGATCGGGACGTCCGAATACGCCCGGACTTCCCGGACGATTTCAAAGACCATATCCGGTGTGGTACCAGCTGCGAGTGCCCGGTCGTCCGCCCGCTGGATGGTCGGCCCGTCCGCCACCGGGTCAGAGAACGGCATGCCGAATTCAAGGATGTCCGTCCCGCCGTCAATAAGCGCTTTTGCGATCCGGACCGAGGTCTGTTTATCCGGATCCCCGGCAACGGTAAACCCGATAAACGCCGTCGATCCTTTTTTCCGGAACACGGACTCAATGCGTCCTGTCATGCAGTCTCCTCCTGCGATGCGATCCCGGCGACATCCTTGTCCCCCCGTCCCGACAGGTTGATAACCACAACATCCCCCTTGTCAAACCGGTCAGCATTTTTTGTGACATATGCAACCGCGTGCGCAGATTCAAGTGCCGGGATGATCCCTTCGGTCCTGGAGAGATACCGAAACGCGTCCAGCACGTCAGGGTCCTGCACCGCGTGGTAGGAAACCCGGTGCGAGTCTTTAAGCATCGCGTGTTCGGGCCCGACACCCGGGTAATCGAGGCCGGCTGCAACGCTGTGCGTCGGAAGTACCTGCCCGTTTTTGTCCTGCAGCAGGTACGAGAGCGTGCCGTGCAGTACGCCAGCTTCTCCGGCACAGAGCGTAGCGGAGTGCTCGCCCGTTTCGATGCCCTTTCCCGCCGCTTCGATACCGATCAGCTCCACATCATCGGAAAGGAACGGGTGGAAGATCCCGATCGCGTTTGAACCCCCTCCAACACAGGCAACAATCGCATCCGGTATTTTTCCCTCTTTTTTAATGATCTGTTCCCGTGCCTCGCGCCCGATCACTGACTGGAAATCCCGGACTATTGTCGGGAACGGGTGCGGACCGACAACCGATCCGATCAGGTAGTGCGTGTCCCGGACGTTTGCCACCCAATCACGGAGCGCCTCGTTTGTCGCGTCCTTGAGGGTCTTTGTCCCAGATGTCACCGGGTGGACTGTCGCGCCCATCAGTTCCATCCGGAAGACGTTCAGGGCCTGCCTTTTTGTATCGGTCTCTCCCATGAAGACCTCGACGTTAAAACCAAGAGCCGCCCCGGCAATTGCAGTTGCGACCCCGTGCTGGCCCGCGCCGGTTTCGGCAATTAACCGTTTCTTTCCCATTCGTTTTGCAAGGAGCGCCTGCCCGAGCGTGTTGTTGAGCTTGTGCGAACCGCCATGCACGAGATCTTCGCGTTTCAGGTACACTTTAAAGCCAAGGTCCCGAGACATGTTTTCGCAGAACGTAAGCGGTGTCGGGCGTCCGGCGTACTCCGATTGGTATGCGGCAAGTTCGCGTTGAAATGCCGGATCAGCTGTCGCGTACGCGTATGCATCTTCGAGTTCGATGAGTGCGTTCATCAGGGTTTCAGGAACATACTGCCCGCCATACTTCCCGAACCGTCCTTTACTTACCATGATCTGCCTCGTGTGCAGCGGAAATAAATGCCGCAATTTTGTTGTGGTCTTTTATTCCCGTTGCAGTTTCAACACCGGATGCGACATCGACTGCATAGGGCCGGATCTCCCGGATCGCCTCGCCAACATTTTCCGGGGTGAGCCCCCCGGCAAGGATAACCGGCACCATCGAAGTCTGTACAACCTCGCGGGCAAACGCCCGGTCAAAATGCCGGCCTGCACCCATGCTTTCATCGACTATAACCGCATCGCAGTCCGTGGGTACGGTGTTGCTGCGCCCGATCACCCGGAGTAGCCGGACGCCCGGATCCGAATCAAAGACAAACGGGTGCGAGATCTGAATTGCATCCGGCCGTAGGGCAATGATGCTTTTGAGATCGCTCTTTGAATGCGTGTGCGTGATGACGACCCGTGTCACAAACGGACCAAGGGAATCAAAAATTTCCCGGGCCCGGGCCTCCGGTATCGACCGGGGCGAGCCCGGTGAATACATGACAATCCCGATTGCATCGGCACCGGCCTGTTCTGCAAATACGGCATCATCAGCGCGGGTGATCCCGCAGATTTTCACGCGCATACAAATTCCTCCAGTTTTTTTCGCGGCTCAGGGTGGCCCATTATCGATGAACCGATCAAAAACGCGTCGCAGTACGGCCGCATCTCCCGTATGTCATCTGCGGAACGCATCCCGCTTTCCGATACAATGATTCTCCCGTTTACCCGTAACTTTTCCGAAAGTATCCGGGTCGTGGACCGGTCGATGGTCATTGTCGGAAGATCCCTGTTGTTGATCCCGATAAGCTGCGCTTGGGTTGACAGAGTATAGTCAATCTCGCAAGCATTGTGAACTTCAACAAGCGGTTCAAGACCGGCACGATACGCGGCATCGACAAATGCCGGGAGCCGATCTTTCAGGATCCCTGCAATTAGGAGGATTGCGTCAGCGCCGAGCGCTTTTGTCTCATCTATCTGGCGAAGGTCGATAACAAAGTCCTTCCGCAGCACCGGCACGTCCACCGCCCCCTTGACCCGGGCGATATCTGCACCGGATCCGCCAAAAAAATACGGTTCGGTAAGAACTGAGAGCCCGACACATCCGCCATCCGCAAGAACGCCGGCCATCATGGCAATGTCCACGTTCCTGCGGATAACCCCTCCGGATGGCGAAGCGCATTTGATCTCGGCGATCACCGGGTTCTTTTTCTGTGCCAAACGTATTGCGGCAGCAAGGCTTGCATGCCGGAATCCGTTTTGTTCCGGAAATGTTTCAGGCAGTTTCTCTACCCGCTTTTTCGTCCGTTCCAGTATATCGTCAAGGATCATGCCGCACCCCGCGTTGCATGAACAAGTGCATCCAGTTTTCCTTGTGCTCTCCCGGAATCGATCGAGTTTACGGCATGCTGGATCCCTTCTGCGATAGTTCCGGCCCGGCCGCCAACGTAGATTGCAGCGCCGGCGTTCATGAGCACGATATCGCGGCAGGGCCCTTTTTTCCCGGCAAGAACGGCGCTGATGATGCGTGCATTCTCATCCGGGTTTCCTCCGAGAAGATCCGATCGTGTTGCCCGGGCAAACCCGAACATTTCCGGTGAAAGCGTGTAATTTTTCATAAAACCTCCGTTGAGTTCCGTGACGGTTGTTTCTCCCGTAACCGTGATCTCGTCAAGCCCGCTGCCAAAAACAACCAGTGCCCGGGAAACCCCGAGCTGGTGCAGCACCTTCGCGATGGTCGGGGTGAGATTTTCAGAATAGACTCCGAGCACCTGCGCCTCGGCCCCGGCCGGGTTTGCAAGCGGGCCAAGGAGGTTAAAGATCGTCCGGCACCCGATATCGGTCCGCGCCGCCATAACATGTTTCATTGCCGGGTGGTGGCTCGGCGCAAAGAGAAATACCATCCCGGTATCCCGGACAATTTTTGTTTCTGCTGCCGGGGAAATCCCGATATTTACCCCCAGTGCCGCGAGCACATCGGCCGATCCGCACCGGCTGCTCACGCCACGGTTGCCGTGCTTGACCACCGGGACTCCGGCACCGGCTGCAACAAACGCAGCGGCAGTGCTGATGTTGAATGTCTGTGCACCGTCTCCCCCGGTCCCGCAGGTATCGACAAGCGTTCCTGTGACCTGCGGTGAAATCCGGATCGCGTGGCTCCGCATCACCCGGGCAAATGCAGCGATCTCGTCCGTGGTCTCGCCTTTCATCCGAAGCGCTGCGAGAAATCCGCCGATCTGCGCCTGCGTTGCATTGCCGTTCATGATCGTATCCATAACTGCGGCCGCTTCTTCCGGTGCAAGGTTCCTGCCTTCCACCACGGTTGCAATGGCCCCTTTTAATGTCATGCGCCCTCCTGCCGTGATCCGTAGAGGAAATTTTTCATGAGCGCATCCCCGTCATGCGACAGGACACTTTCCGGGTGGAACTGCACGCCCTCGATGGGGAATTTTGTGTGCCGGACGCCCATGACAAAACCATCATCCACACTTTCAGCAGTGACAACAAGTTCCGGCGGGAGCGAATCCTTTTCAGCAACAAGCGAGTGGTAGCGTGTCGCGGTAAACGGCGAAGGCACGCCTTCATATATTCCTTTCCCGTCGCAGATAATCTCCGAAGTCTTGCCATGCATCAGGTGCCCCGACCGGACCACCCGGCCGCCAAAAGCAGTGCAGATTGCCTGGTGGCCAAGACAGACGCCCAAGGTTGGTATCGTCCTGCTCATTGTTAAAAGAACATCAAGGCAGACCCCGGACTGATATGGAGTCCCGGGCCCGGGCGACAGGATGATCCGGTCGCACGGAATTTTTTCCAGCTGCAATAACGGAGTGTCGCAGGTATAAACTACCGGCCGGCCCCCAAGTTTACCCACCTGCTGGTACAGGTTGAACGTGAAACTGTCATAACAGTCGATAATAAGTATAGTCGGGACGCTTGCACTCATGGCAGGACCCCCGCCTGTTCAATTGCCCGCATCATCGCTGCGGCTTTGTTCTCTGTCTCAATCCATTCGTTTTCCGGTACCGAATCGGCAACGATCCCGGCGCCGGTCTGGACCGATGCCCGGCCGTTTTTCACGCGTATGGTCCGGATCGCAATGGCAAACTCAAGATTCCGGTCAAAACCGATATACCCGACAGCGCCCGCGTAGAGCCCGCGTGAATCCGGTTCCATCCCGCTGATGATCTGCATCGCCCGGATCTTTGGCGCACCCGACACCGTCCCGGCCGGGAAACAGGACTTGAGCGCATCATAGCAGTCGAGGTGGTCCATGAGCGTTCCCTGCACGGTCGAGACTATATGCTGGACATGGGAGAACTTTTCAATGCCCATAAAATCAGAGACCGCAACGGATCCGAATTTACAGACCTTTCCAACATCGTTCCGGGCGAGATCGACAAGCATCGTATGCTCGGCCCGCTCCTTCTTGTCGAGCAGGAGTTCATGTGCGAGCCTATTGTCTTCGTTCTTGTCCTGCCCCCGGGGCCGGGTGCCGGCAATCGGGACCGTAGTCACCCGTCGCTTTTCTACCCGCACGAGCATCTCGGGACTGGCCCCGATGACCTGCTCGTCCCCGAAATCAAGGTAGTACATGTACGGGCTCGGGTTGATGGCCCGGAGAGCTGCGTAGATGGGGAACGGATCGGAACCGACAAAACATTCCATTCTCCGCGAGAGCACGGCCTGGAAAATATCCCCGGCCGTGATGTGTTCTTTGATTTCATCGACCGCGTGCGTGAATGCTTCCCGGCCGGTGTTGTCCGTAACCGCAGGAATTTTCCCGGGTTTTTGGGAATTTCTGGTTTCGGTTTGTGCTGCGTCCGTTTGTACGGCCTGCGTTTCTGCAACCGACGCGATCTGTTCGGCACGCTCTGCAAGGTGAGAGGCACAGCGCCGGTATTCGGCAACCGGATCGGTATCGTAGGTTAAAAACGGGCTTGAGAAGATGAAGAGTTTCCGTTCAACATGGTCAAAAACGGTGCAGTCTTTCGTGAGCATGAACCGGGCACCCGGCGTTTCGTCTGACGTACCGTTGCGGGGATCCACTACATGGCCATAGAGCGAATGCACGATGTCGTATGAGAAGTACCCGACCATTCCGCCAAAAAAACGGGGGGCTTTGAGGTTGACGTAACTAAACCGCGAAAGGACGGACCGGATCTTGTCAACCGGGTTTTTTCCTTCAGGTTCGCGGGCGATTGCGACAAACGCATCATCACCGGTAACGGTCACATCACAGCCAAGCGTAATGACACATGCGGGATCAGTCCCGATGTACGAATACCGTGCAATCTTTTCGCTTCCTTCCATGGATTCCAGGAGAAAGCCGGTTGTCGTCCGGGTTTTAGCAAACACGTCAGGAGGAGAACACCGGGGAAGCGGCAGTTCGGCGCAGAGCGGGATCACCAGCGGTTTTGGCTGGTCGCTTGTTGCGGCAAGGAATTCATCAAGTCCAAGGTTCAGTTTAAGTGGGGTCTCGTTGTAACCTGTGTCCATCCCAATTGGCATCACCTGAATTCAATTGTTGGGAAAATGGGCAGGAATGAGGTGTGTACAAGATTCCCGCCCGGGCTGGCTGCAGGGAACGAATGTACGTATGATCACCGGGAAAATTCCCGATACGCGCCTGCTGCAACGCTTAGTTTTGGTTGTTATTGTACATATTTATACATTGTTGTTGTTTTGTTGGACTGCATATCTCATGATAAATGAGAATCGGTAATGGATTTTTTCCCGGGCCATCCATTGCACGAGGACTTTATACCCTGCCCACGAATACTATGGAATACACTTGATGTGAGTAATTATGTGGCCAAATAAGCAGCACTCGCTCGGGTGGGTTTTTGTCTCACGGATGATCGGGATCATCTGTTATTTGATCGTGGTCGTGCTGGCAAATATCCTGACATATTATGTACGGAGCCCGATCTATCATTCCGGAGTAGAATTTCTCAACCTGAACTTCTGGCTGCTGCTCCTTGTTGGTATCATCATCTTTATCGCTGACTTATTCGGGGCGTTACCGTTCCCGATGAACCTGCCGGCTCCGATCATCAGGGCAATCGGCAGCGTTTTTATTATCGCGTTCGTGCTCCGGGTTTTCGAGTGGGTAGACACGTCTTCAGGAACCGGTATCTATCATTACTTCTGGCTGCTCTCGTTCGTGATTGTACCAATCGTCTTTATCATTGTGCTTCTTGCCGGGTACTATGAGATACTCTGTGATGTCTGGGCAAAAGCACGGATCCGCGAGGAATCCGATAATGTCGTCGTTGCCGAAAATGCAGAATCCCAAACAACAGAAATTACAACCTCATCATCAAAATCATGGGAAGACGTAGGCGCCGAATTGCGGCTGATGTTGTACGAACTGCTCCACCGGTTCCGGGAAGAGATTAAGAGACGGTAAGCACTTTTTTTCCAAAAATGGCATTATAAGAATTACGGGATGGTGCCTGCAGGCACAATTTTTTATGAATTTTTGTGTAAAAACACAGCATCTGCTCTAACAAAACAGGACAAAAAGAAAAAAATGAACAGGATTAATGTAATTAGAACCGGGGCTTCCGGTGCTTGGGCAGGCAGTCCCTGCAGTAAACCGGCCTTCCCTCAGTTGGCTTGAAGGGGACTTCGCACTCTTTTCCGCAGTCTGAGCAGACTGTCTTTGTCATTTCTCTGGGACCGAAATTTCTCGGGCCGCCAAATCCTTTTCTTTCCATTGTATTACTCATGCAGTATTGATCTGCATATACACATCATTTCGTTGAGTATAAATACATCTGCATCGCACCAGCCCGTCCGGCTCTCCTGTTTTACGTCGTCAGGGAATAATCTCGCAGCCATTGAATTTCTCGTGTGCAAAATCGGAGAATCTTATTTTCCCGGAATCGATCAGGGCCCGTACTCGGGGAAGTTCTTCCAGAAGGGAATCGCGCAGGTTTTCCACGGTGCCACAAACAATCTGCCGCCCGGCCGGGTTCCATGGCTGTACGATGTTTGAGTACAGGCACCGCCCGCCACAAAACGTGCGGATATGGCAGTCTGAACACTCGCCCCCAATGGCAATTCGTGGCAGGTTCTGCGGGTCTGCGTCCGAAATGTGACCGCAATAGTACTGCTTCATGCCAATCATAATCGGGCAGGGCGCAATATGGCCATCGGTCAAAATTGTATAATTTATATGCCCGGAACCGCACCGCAGGAGACTTTCCCTCCCGTACAGGAGGTCTTCCATGGGATCGATAAACGGATACCAGCGCAGGACCCGGCCGTTTTTGTCCATCTCATCAACCCATGCCCGTGCAAGTGAACGGATACCGGGATTGTAACTGTTTTTTACCCATTCTGCAAAACTGCGATGTGAGAGATCGCGTGAGAAGTTTGCGTCCATCTGCCAGTGAATGGAACCAAACGAGTGGCAAGGATTTTTTGCCAGGTACCGGACGGCATCAAAAATATCCGTGCGCTCAGTTACGGTCATCCGCGCAATCAGTTCCCCGCGGTACCCGTTTGCCTTGATCTTTTTTACGTTTGCCATTACCCCGGAAAAAACACCGGCTCCACGGTTTTCATCAGTAAGATCTTCGCGGCCGTCAAGCGAGACAAGGATTGTGGTAAACCGGTTGACGATCTCCGGATCAAGCTGGTCCAGGAGAAGTCCGTTCGTCTGGATCATGAACCGTTGTGCCGGTACTTCGCGGATGATTTGCTCCACAAGATCTTTGCGCACCAGCGGTTCGCCACCATAGAATGTAACCGTGGGGGATGGGTCCCGTGCAAGGAAACGGTAGAGCAGATCGAGATCGTAGTTTAAATCCGGTGCAAGGTCTTCATCGATCTCGACCGGCACAGCACCGGGTTCTTCCGCATCCTCTTCTTCAAATGCCTTTGCCCGGCAGTAACGGCAGCAGAGATTACAGTCGTCGGTGAGGATGACGTGGAAATACATGGGACAAATCCTGTTATAATGGGTGGTGGCAGCCGATAAATTTGCGTGCGGCTTTTTTTGCAGGGAATACTTTTGATCGAATAGTCTTTAGTAATCACACCATTTTCCCATAAATCTCATAGGAGGTGTTGATTTTGATAACATGTGTCTTGCGGGTTCTCCGGCGGAAATTCAAAAAAACACTGCTGCTGAATGATTCACGATTGCTTGTCTGCCCGGGCGGGACAATTGCCGGAAAGTTCAACATGCTCCCCTTCAAAAGGGCGGACAGCGATATTATCCCTTGAGCCAAACGAACTGTTGACATTTTTTTCCTGTCCCACACGATCACAATGGCACCGTACCGGGTGAGTTGATCCGGTTCCCCGTATTGAAATTTAAAATCCGGCGTCCGGATTCCCAAACTCCAAAAATTACCGACGGATACGACGGTGCGCTTGCCAGTTCCGGCCTTTAGAAAACTCCGGTGATATAACTACAAACGCGGCTGAATCCTTGCAGATACGAACAAACAGACCATAAATATAACGTTTTTAATCGGGCCAAAAAGTGTGTCACAAAACCGAAAAGAGCGGTAAAAAAATGGCCGAATTTGAAAATTCGACGTGCTTTCGACGGAAACCTTTTATATAATCAGGCGGTAACTCTCATTATCAAAACCCAAACGGGGTTTTGAGGTGTTTAAATGGGACAGAAAATTGGAAAAGAAAAGATCCAGCGTGAAAAGGGATTCCTCTACTTCATCGGCAAGGACGGGTACGTCTGGGCAGCCCCGATGAAGCACAACAAGACCGGCAAGAAGAAGAAAGTCGGTACTGAAAAGATAGCCAAGGAAAAGGGCTACATGTACTACATTGGCAAGGACGGATTCGTCGCTAAGGCCAAGATGAAAAACGCATAACCCTGACATCTCTTTATTTTTGCAGTAAGCCGGGGTTCCGGGGCAACCCGGTTCCCGGCTACTGCTCATAGTTTTTCTCCTGACGGTAACGTTTCTCGTTTTGAACTGACAATATCCTGAATTTATTTCTTTGGCATTCTAAACCGGAAATTTTTTTTATCCGGACAATTCCGTCTTTATTGAGAACCTGATGTGCCTGATACATGAGCTGACCATTTGAGGTAAGGAATATTACAACTGGATCACATATGCAATGCCTATGCAATATATTGTGAGAACAAATGTCAATATTTATACCCCTTCATTTCCACTTGAAATAAGTCAAATAAGTCAGGAAATCGAAAATAAACAAATTTTTGACGAAAACAAAAATTACCCACGTGATGCTTCCTGAAAAACCTCCCGTTATTTTTTCATGCACCTTAAAATAATTGTCTGTCCCCCGTGCCCTTGGCCAAATACTCTGAACCAATAAACCAAAAAACCAAAAACGGGCTTGTCATTCCAGCCTTATGTACGGATAGTTTAGAGAGGTTGTTCTGCTTTTGTTTTACTCGCTTTGTTGAAATCCTAAAAAAACATTAGATACGTTTTTTTGTTACTGATGCCCCTGCCGCTAATGCCTTTTTCGGATCATCCCGGATTTGGCACTTATAGCCAGCCCTGCTCCCGAACTTCATGTAAGGAAGCGATCCGCAAAATAAAAGGGTTCTATTAGCGCAGTTTTGCCATTCCGGCGTAAAATGTTAAAAAAAGAAGCCCCAATCACGCGATTTAATTCCATTTCCGCAGGTGTTTTTGCGAATTCCGCAGTTTTTCGGGCACCCCAAATAAAATGCGGCACGGAAAAATCGCCAGAATCAGCCCCAGATTGCCAAAAGGGGGCTTTTTACCAAACCGGGTTCCCATACAGGAATGATACTTTTCGCGAGACGTTTCTTTTGACAACGCGTCCTGATTGTAAGGAAACGGGGGATTTCCCAGGATAATCATGTGAATTGTTATGGATATGATAATGGAACTCACGGAATCTTATCGCGTTTTTCATAGTTCCAGTGCGAACCGGGATCGGTTCATGTCTGTTTCAACAGAGCGTTTTGCTCAAAAATCAACCGGGAAAACCCGGTGCGGCATTAAGAGCGGAACAGTTCTTGAACCGGTGTTTATTTCAATTGAAAAAAAGAACCCATGGGCCCGTCGAGATTCGAACTCGAGATCTTCGCCGTGTGAAGGCGACGTCATAGCCAACTAGACCACGAGCCCTGAATGCATCGACCGGGAATCGAACCCGGGCTATAGGCTTGGAAGGCCTAAGTCATACCTCTAGACCATCGATGCACTGTGCTTTAAAACTTTAGCGGGGTGAAGTATTAATGCTTACTTCTTTTTGGGACTGATCACTTGTAAAAAAGGGCATCATGTAAAAAAAGGTTTGTAGATCAGTAGCCGCGAAGTTCAGCTTCGATCTTTTCGAGCGCGGCAATCCGCTTCTCTGTTGCCGGGTGGGTGGAGAAGAGTTCCATGATCGTGTTGCCCGAGAGCGCCGGGATAATGAAGAACGCATTTGCGCCTTCAACCTTGGCCTTTACCTCCGGGGGAACAGCGTCCATCCGTCCGCTGATCTTGTTTAATGCCGTAATAAGCGCACGTGGATTTCTCGTGATAAGCGCGCTGCCGCGGTCAGCTGCAAACTCGCGGTACCGTGAGAGCGCGAGCATTAAGAGTGTGCTGCACAGGTAGACGATAATCGAGACGACCCAGACAACGATCCAAGCAGCGCCGTTTTCCCGGTCGCCACCCCCGAAAAGTGCAGAGAAAAAGAAACTCTGCATGATCATCGAGGCTATCATCGCGACAAAACTCGCAAGTGTCATCGTAAGGATATCGCGGTTTTTCACATGCGAGAGTTCGTGTGCAAGGACTGCTTCAAGTTCATCCTTTGTAAGGAGCCTCATGATAGAATCGGTACAGGCCACAACTGCATGCGAGGGGCTTCTTCCCGTGGCAAATGCATTGGGAACCGGGCTCTGCATAATTGCAATCTTTGGTTTTG
Source organism: Methanoregula sp. (assembly GCA_035353675.1). GTDB lineage: Archaea > Halobacteriota > Methanomicrobia > Methanomicrobiales > Methanospirillaceae > Methanoregula. Next base: position 20,977 of record DAOQAA010000001.1, read on the forward strand.
GGATATCCGCTTCCCGGCAGAGTTTTTCAATCGTCCGGTGAAGTTCAGGGTATTCATCTTCCGAAATAATGCGGGAACCGGTACTCATCAGGACAAGTTTGTCCGAGAAGAAGTACTGGACAAGACCCATCACGACCGCAAGCCCGACAATCAGGAAAATACTGATGCTCGGGAAGAGGATGACGAGGACGGTCATGAACACGAGGTAGAGGAGGAACAGTAAAAATCCTGTCAGTAATACTCTGGCCGTAAGGCCCCAGTCACGTTTCCATTCCATAATTAGTACTTTTTCGGTGCCGTCTCTCATAAATCATTCGTAAAGGGCAGTTGCCTGCATATAAACAAAGGCCGGTTCCCAATGTAAGAATTACAAAGGCATATTGCCGCATGGCCGGGATTCCCGGAGTTTTGTTCTGACAAATGAGAAACTATTTTTCGGCAAAACGCCGCACAGGTACAACATGGACGAAGTCGATTCCGCGGCTCTGGCCGATGTGGCATACGGCATCTTCGATCACCTTCTCACCAGAAGACTAATAGATCAGGGCAAATATCTTTCACAGCTCGTTGAAGGTGGTATTGACTTCACTACAGACCTCGCCGGAACCTTCCAGCAGCTCACGAATGAATACCCGCAGCTTGCCGAAGCATTTCTTGCACGGTTCGGGTCTGTCGATACAATCTACCGGATGCTGTGCGAAGGTGAAGGTGTCCTTCCCTCAAAGACGACGCAGATGTACTGGATTGTGCAGGATGCACCGGGTAGTGCACCGGAAGCGATTGAGGACGAACACGCCGGCAAGTGGCTGATCTTCAAAGATCCAGAAACCGCAGATGATGCGTGGAAGAAAGTGAGGGATGCAACGATTGCAGGTGAACTTGGAATTTCAGCCAAGGTCAGTACGGCAAAACCGAATCCGGATTCCCGCGACAGCCGGAGAGTAATTTATGTGTATACCCGGGATTGGGCTGACGAGCAGGATGTTATGCGGGTGCGGGAGAAACTCCGCACGCTTGGCTTTGTCGACAGGATCGGGTACAAGCGCAATATCGAAACGTTTGCCGGTGAGTACGCACAGAAAGGCAAACGTGTCACGTACTACTCTGCGTAAATACTGTTTTACCTAAAACTACAGGAAAAAAGAAAAACGATATTGAAAATAAAAATTCAATTACGCTTTTCGTTCCTTGTTTTTCGGCCGCAGGTTTGTGTATCCGCATTTGCGGCAGGCGGTTGCGCGCATAGCATTACGAGCATTGCAATGCATGCATATCTTCACATTGAGTAAACGTGCTTCGGCTTCAGGGAACTTTGCCATAAATATATTTCTCCTGTTTCTGCCCTTATAACAATGCTCTTTGATCTTTTAACCGTTTGCGTCCCGCTTCAACTATTCTGGTACCGGTTCATGAACCAGTCACGAAACGCGGTAAGCGCCCGGGCACGGTGGGAAATGGAACTCTTTTTCTCAAGCGGGATCTCGGCAAGAGTCTGCCCGTCAACTTCGAAAATAGGGTCATACCCAAACCCCCCGGTGCCCCGGGACGCAGTAATGATCCTCCCGTCAATTGTTCCGGTAAAAACTTCAATACCGGTGTGGTCGGCAAATGCAATTGCGGTGGTAAACCGGGCGTTGCGGTTTGTCATACCGTCCATCAGCCGAAGGATACCGCTGTTTCCTATCGATGCAAGAACATATGCCGCGTATGGCCCCGGAAATCCTTTGAGAGCCTCGATGGAAAAAGCAGTATCGTCAACAATGAGTGGTACGCGCAGCTGATTGTACGCGTACCTTGCTTTTTCCCGCGCAATTTCAGTTACATCATCAGAACGGAGTTCCGGAATCTCAAGTGCCACATGCCTGACAAGAAGAGATTCGCCAAAAAATGCCGCGACTTCCTGTGCCTTGTGGGCATTGCTCGTCACGACTGTAAGTTCCCGGCTCACAGGTATCTCCCCCTCTGTTCAACTTCCTGCTCCCGGGCAAGTACCTCATCAGCGTCGGAAAAAGTCTCCCGGTAACCCCCGGAAAATGCCGCACAGAACTCATCGGCTTCCAGTGGGTTTGTACTTTTTAGCGTCTGGAACATCACGTGCAGATCGACCCCCCGTTGTTCGATCTCCGGAGTCACCTGAGATAAGCCGAAATCTATAAGCACACACCTGCCGTCACCTTCGCGAAGGATCATATTGCTCGTTGTGAGGTCTCCATGCATGATACCCGCCGTATGCAACCGGCCGACTATCCGCCCTGCCTCCCTGCAGTGCGCTCCGGTGAGGGCTTTTGTCAGCAAAGTGCCGGATACATCATCCATTACGATTGAGTCACGAGTGATGTCGTGAATAACCGGCGTCGGGACCCCTCCTTTACGAGCAAGATGGATAATCCGCGCTTCAGCCCGCGTCCGTTCCGCGATAATTTTTTTGTCAAGCGCAGGTATCCTGTACCGTTTTGAGACCCGGTGCTTTACCGCATTCCCGTCCCGGAAACTAACAATGGCTTCAGCTCCCCGTTTCTGGCCATCAGGTGTGCTGTGTCCGGAATCCGGAGAATGGGTGAAATCATGTTTCCAGGTGACTTCAACTTCATCGGAACGGAAGGATGGGTTAACCTGCGATTGTTCAACAGCAAGTGACTGGCCGCTTTCAAGCATCAGTTTACCCGTATACGCGATCATTGCGCCGTTGTCCCCGAGATATTTCCGCTCGGGCACATAGAAGCGGGCACCCCGTTCCTCGCACATGACCCGGAGCATTTCCTGCAACCGTGAGTTCGCCCCCACACCCCCGACAAGGAGCACTTCATTTTTGCCGGTAAGCGAGAGCGCACGTTCTGTTACCTCCACGCACATCGCAAATGCCGTTTCCTGCAAACTGCAACAGACATCCGGTAGGGGTCTTTTCGAGTCTTTTGCCGCAGAAACAAGTCCTGAAAACGCAAGGTCCATTCCTTTGACCGTATAGGGAAGTTCAAAATAATGGCCGGTTTTTGCCTCCGCCTCAATCAGCGGGCCGCCGGGATGGGGGAGATCTTTTGCGCGAGCGAACTTATCCAGCGCGTTTCCGATTCCGATATCGAGTGTCTCCCCAAAAATCCGGTACCGTCCGTTCAGATAACCGATCACCTGCGTGTTTGCCCCGCTTGCGTACAGCACAACCGGGTCCCGGCAGCCGGTAGCCCAGCACCCGATTTCCACATGGGCAACGCAGTGGTTTACACCGACAAGGGGAACCTCAAGAGCGAGTGCGAGCGACCGTGCTGCTGTAGCGACAGTCCGCAGGCAGGGACCAAGACCCGGGCCCTGTGAGAAAGCAATCCCGTCAACTTTCTCCGGCTCTTTAAGGACGGTGGAGATAACTTCTTTTATTACTGACGCGTGGTGCTGTGATGCTTCGCGCGGGTGAATTCCGCCATGTGCGGGGGAGTAAGGACGTGAACACAGCGCAACAAGATCGCAATCAAAAAGAGCAGCACTGAGGTTCCAGGCTGTCCCCTCAATGCCAAGTATCTGCCCAAAATCAGGCATCAGTGTTTATTTTTTAAATTCGGTGTATCCGCACTTTCCGCAGGCAACACGATCCTTGTGGTCGGCCATCATGACGCCGGGACCACAGCGGGGGCAGTACTTCTTCGCGGTGGTGACCTTCTCACCCTCAACCTTGAAGTACGCACTGCGTGACGGCCCCTTTGCTGCTGCTTTCTTTGCCGCTGCCATGCTTATGCCGCTCCTTCCTCTTTGGGCTTGGGCATGCCGCGTGCTGACAGGTACGGGCGCTCGGTCTTCTTCTTTGCATCTTCAGTATCATACACGCGTGCTTTTCCGGTGACAACCATCTTGCCGAAATTGCTTTTCAGAGTGTCAAGGACAACCTGTGGCTCTTTTGTATTGAGCAGTGCGCACAGTTTGCCGATAATCTGCATGCGGGAGGGTGTAGCACCATCGTATGTGAGAGTAAACTGAATCTCTCTTCGTGATAAAAGTTCATTCCTTTTATCGCTCTCGATTTCAAAGTCCATCGATATCCTGTAATTATAGGAAACCGTGTTATTTAAAACCAGAACCCAGCAGGACGAAAACTTCAGAATGTCCCGGTAAATTGCAAAAATCAAAAAATTCAGGTTTTTTATTTTTGTGCGCTGACCCGGACAAAGTGAGTAAGTAGTTCTTTTGCGGCGGCTTTCGCACTGGCATCGATAGTCCGGAGCACGACGCCTTCATTTGGCTGGCCGTAAAGTACGACAGATCCTTCCGGTGCCGCAATCACAAGCGGGATCACGGCCAGATCTTCCTCTCCGTTGACGATAATGGTAATCGGAGTATGATCGATTGCGTGGATGAGCGCGTTTTCAAGGCCTTCGGTTATTGTTCCGGCAGGGTTTTCTACGTGAATGCATTCACCGGTGAATTCCGGCATACGACTACACGGCAACCGCATTGTCTGGCCGTCTACAACGGCAATTGCCGGAGTTACACCGTTTTTTTTGAGGTTATGTGTGACAACGTCCCCGACGGAATAGACCATGCGCCCGGCAAGTTCCGGGAGCACTGCACTTATATCCGGGTGGAGTGTGCCGAAAGGATTCTTCAGGAGTTTGCGTGACTCTTTTGGAAGCACAAGCATTTTAGCGGACCTTTAACGCATAACGTCCGGGAAGCGTGATATTCATCCGTTTTGCAACGTCAGAGTTTTCCGGGTCGATAATAACCAGATAGCCGGACCAGTCCTCGCTGAGGTTTGCCGTCCCGCAGATAACGCAACTCTCACCGTCAACAACACGGTGGCAGTCCCGGCAGACTTTTCCCTGCTTCTTCTTATTCATCGGCGGCATGTTCTTTCCTCTTGGCTTTGGCCTTTTCTGTCTTTTCTTTTGGTGCGCCTGCTACGCTACCGGCAGCTGCCTTTTCTTTCTCTTTTTCAATATCTTCTTCAAGCCAGATTGCTGTGCCAAGGCCTGCCTGTCTCATAGTGAGACCAATCTTGCTGTCCCTCGGTTCGCGCTCGTTTAAGGAGAGTGTCACCACGCGGACCCTGACAATGTCTCCGACTCCGATAAAGCGTTTGGAATCCTGGCAGATGAGCCGGGCGTTCTTTTCATCGAAGTTGATGTACTCGTCCGATATCTGGCTCACGTGCAGCATGGCATCGATAGGCCCAAGACTCACGAAAGCCCCAAAGCTCGTGGTCTCGACAACGAGTCCTTCAATTACTTCCTGCAGGGCAAGACGGAGTACCAGTCCTTCGAATTTCACATCGTAGTACACACCGCCGTCGCCAGGTACAATTTCACCTTCACCGACATCTTCGACTTTTGTGACTGCAATGAAAATTCCGAGTTCCTTGTCGATGCTTCCTTCAAGCTGTTCCTGAAGGACATCCAAAAGGACCTTGTCCAGTTTTTCACCCAGCCGGTTCGGGGGCACCCTGACCTTGTCTTCCAGCATCATCTTGTAATACATAATCCCACCTACTTCCTCAATATCTCAAGTTTTTTCTGTTTTCTCATGGATATAACTCCGATTCCCTGCGCAAGCAGTGCATCCCTGACCCTGCGGTCGTTGGTTACAACCATGCCTCTGTTTTTCATAGCCCAGGTAATTACCTGATCGTCTACCGGCATTGATGAATCCGTGTGTTCCAAGACCGTGCACTGCCCGGCAAGCGTAAGTCCGAGCCGTGCCGCCGCACCATCGTTACCCTTTGCCCGCGACAACCCGGTCAGTTCCTGCACAACCCCCGGAAGCACTACCGGCTCAAAAACGCCGAGCAATTCACGGATTTCGCCGAAGAGATCGATCCTGAACTGCGCCGGCATCATAAGCGCGTTAGCGTCCAGGAGGACACTTACTCGCTCAGAACACCCATCCCGATTAACCGCCAGCGTGCTCCCACCTGCCGGCTGATAGCGATCCGGGCTCCTCTTTCCGCGCAGACCGGGCGCTTCAGCTGAACTTCGACTGCATCTTTCTTTGTGCTTGTGACCACACCCACCGTGACCGCTGTTCCAACTGAAAGCATGAGCGGTTCGTTAAATCTCAGTGGTTCAATCACAAGTTCGCTCGTTGCTCCCACAACCCTTTCCATCAGGGTGACCTGGCATTTGATCTTTTCCCGGACCGGTGGAAGTTTGCCGGTAAGGCCGACAACCTGCCCGGCAAGCGCGTCGCTCTTTGTGAGCGCCGGGTCAAGTTTTGTCGCCACACCAAGAAGCCCGCCCGGAGTAGCCTCTTTTACGTTTTTGGTACCGGCATTAATGGTGGTAACTTCTGTGGTGATAGGTATCCACTTGATCCGGTTTTCAACCTGCGTCTGCCGGCCCGGCCGGATCTCAATTGCGTCGCCATCGCGGAGGATGCCCCGTATAAGAGACCCCCCGACAACGCCACCTTTTACCTCTTTCCAGTTACAACCGGGTTTGTTGATATCAAAGGAACGGGCAACAAGCATCAATGGCTCGGCTGAAGGATCACGTTCCGGCTCCGGGATAACCTGATCCAGTGCCTGTATCAACGCACCCATATTGATGCCTTTCTGTGCGGAGACAGGAATAATGGGCGCGTTCTCGGCTACCGTCCCTTTTACGAATGCCTTGATCTGCTGGTAATGTTCGAATGCCTCTTTCTGGGAGACGACATCGATCTTGTTCTGGACGATCACGATCTTTTTGATGCCGACAAGTCCCAATGCCATAAGATGTTCCTTTGTCTGCGGCTGCGGGCATTTCTCAGTCGTCGAGATGACGAGCATCGCCCCATCCATCAGCGCCGATCCCGAAAGCATCGTTGCCATTAAAGTTTCATGCCCCGGGGCATCGACAAAAGAGATGGACCGGAACGGCTTTCCGGTTTCGCCACAGATTGGGCAGACCGGCTTTGTTGAATATGCGTCCGTTCCTTCGCAGTGTGAACATTTATAGAAAGTTGCATCTGCGTAGCCCAGCCGGATGGATATACCACGCCGGACCTCTTCGCTATGCCGGTCCGTCCAGGTACCGGTAAGCGCATTAACGAGCGTGGTTTTTCCATGATCCACATGGCCTACCACCCCGATATTCACACTGGGGATTGTCACATCGTGCAAATGAAATCGAACCTCCTTATCTTATATCTAATGGGCATACTTATACATAACCCGTAACGGCCGACTCTTATCGTACCCGTGATTTTATGATATGCCCGATAAGCAAAAGAAATTATTTTGGGGTGCCGGATTTTCCGGTCGTTTATCCCCCGCCTTCGCAACTCTGATCGATATTTTTTAAAGCTTCCTGGAGTTCGCTCCCGGAAGCATATTCCCGTTCACGCCGTATTACTTCTTTGGCATCTTCTGTTATGGTTGTCGCAGCCTCTTTTGAGTGTTCTGCAAGGATCAACTGATCTGTACGATAGAGAAGGTGCGTGCTGTCCAGTTCGGCATACTGGTTTCCCGCTACCTGCTCAAGCCGGACCACTGCCCCTGTGGTTCCGGTGCGGGGATATCTCACCCGCATTCCAAGTGCGATCTCGCGAGCGAGCATACATGTGAATGTGGTCATGGCAGTATAGAAAACTTATGCCTTTGATAATACAGTGTCCGCAATCGAATTTTTTTCGCCGGGTTAAAATCCTTAAAACATGGGATACACTTTCAGTTACTAGTGCCCTGCTGCTAATGCATTATTCCAGATCATCACAGATCCAGCTATTTAATATGGACCTCATCCATCCTGAACCTCCAGTAAGGAAGCGATCCGCAAATTAAAAGGGTCTTATTAGCGCAGTTTTACCCCTCAGACGTAAAATATTAAAAAAAAGCCTAAATCGCGCGATTTAATTCCATTTCCGCAGGTATTTTTGCGAATTCCGCAGTTTTTCGGGTGCCCTAAAAATGCTGTATGAAATGAATCGTCAGAATCAGCCCCCGATTGCCAAAATCGGGCCATTTTACAAAACAGTGTTCCTATACCGGAACGACACTTTCCGCAAGAGGTTTTTGACAAAGCGTGCCGATTGTGGGGAGCCGTATGATGATTTCAACAGAGCCCAAAAACCAAAAAAAAATTAATTAATAGTCAGACCCTGCATAACCGCAGATTCCGGCACATCAAATGTAGTTTTGGTTCCCACAATCCGGTATTTGCCGGTGGCTTTTACATCATATGGATTGCCTGTTGTGGAATATGGGACGATAAACTCCCCGTTGATGCTCTGCTGGCGGTATGTGATGTTCCTGCCGGTGTTTGTAATAAGCGGAACTTCGATAATACCGGATCCCTTTATGTGGGCGCCTTTGACATATTCGAAGATCTTTACGTATTTTATATCGACAGTGTCTGAATTGAACACGTTTGTCGCAGATTCATGGACAAGACGATAGTGCTGCAGGGCCGGGATATCCGTCAGTGGCAGCACAAGAGAACTGCCAAGTACATCTGCATGATAACCCGAAGGTGCGTTCTGGTTGTACTGTGCCGCTTTTGCCGTGGCAGCAGTTATGTTCATTGCCTCTACATTGGTGAGGACCGGGTATGAGACCTTTGTAAGCGACTCGTCAGCGTACTCAACATAGTATGCAGAAGTTGCTGTTGCCATTGATCCATCAAAATTATGGAGACGCGAGACCATCGTGTTGTAATACGGCTCTTTGTACAAAAGTGCTGACTGGTAACCGCTGGTTGCGGTCTGGCCAGGAACAAGAACCGTCATCTGGTAGGGATCAGTTGCTGCAGTGGTATTGAACCATGTTGCCATCGCCCAGAATTTTCCGGTATCCATCTCAATATCAGTAATAATGTACCGGGTACCGTCATGATCAAGAGCCGTATTGGCAGTCGATTCATCTGTTGCCATAAAGTAGGCTGCAGAACCATCCGGACCGGTGACTCCTGCCTGGAATGGGTTTGCATTGGGTATGCGTTTTGCTATGTAAGTGATCATATGGCCATAGTCCCACCAGGACATGACACCATACGATGAATTGGGGTATTTAAAAGTCTCCTTATCATAGATCGTGTAATAATCGACCCCGGTTTCCGGTGTATTGTTTGCCATCCATTCAAGGGAATCCCGCCAATCCGGGTTCATGGAAATTGCACTATTGGAGGCATTGGCGTAACTGAACGACACGGAGGTATACACAAACAGGAGGGTAAGTGAAGCGGTGACAATAAGCAATACGAGACCGGGAACACTCATGGTAGTGGCAGAAGAGGTTTTTTTCTTCTCCGTTTTTTTCTGTCTCTTGCCTTTCGGGATTTTATCTTCAGATCCTTCATCTGATTCATCGCCTTTTGACGCAGATGAGATGTTGCGTGCAAGGCGGGCTGCATCTCCCCATCCGCGTTCAACAGCAAAACTGACGCAGATCGCAGTGAGCAACGCGATATTTATCGCCAGATAATATTCGTATCTCACATGCTGCCACGTCGCATAAAAAATAATGACTGACCACACGAGCGCAAAGATTTCATGGGGGCGATCCTCGCGGAAGGCATTATACAGGATAACAAGTGCTCCCCCAACCATGAGAATGAGCCCATAGTTGAAGTTTGACCATGCACCAGCCATGGTCCAGCCCCGGGCTTCCTGTACTGTCTCGGTAACCGGTGCCTGTCCGAAAAATGCAAAGAAGGCATTCACTAGCAGGTTGAAAAGCTGGGGACTTACAACATACAGGATAGCCGATACGATAATCCCGCAGCCGATAAGTGACAACGGGTAAAAGAATTTCTCTTTGCCTTTGAGGTACCAGGCAAGCAGATACAGGACAGCGGTTCCTGTGATAAGAGCGATGTATGCATACACATGGCCTATGGAGTAGGCCCATAAACCGAAACTTTCGCTCTTGACTCCGAAGAGCAGGAAACCGATAATTGTAATACCAAAAATAATCGTATTTGCCACAAGAAGATATTCGCACGATTTGTCTCGGAAAACACTAATGATAAACTGGATGGCCGTAAAAACTGCGACAATGAGGGCGAACAGGATCATTGTCGGCATTAAAAACAGGCCCAGAAGATATGCAATGCCGGCAAGGGCTGACAGAAGTGCGGTCTTTTTCCAGGTTGCAAAGTTTTTCAGATCGATTTTAGTCTCTCTTTCTGAAAAGAGAATATAGAGATACATCAGGCAGAAAAGTACCGAAAACAATACTTCCCCGATATGATGATCGAGATACCCGTATAGCGACCGGTAAAAAAATTGCCCTGATATTATTGCGGTAAACCCGGATGCGAGAAGACCAGTCTTCCAGTCCCCGCAGATCCTCCCGACATAATACATAAGGACAACCGTTGCAGCCGCAAGGACTGGTGGCACAAGTAAACAGATGCCAATTATCTCCGGGCGTGTCACTGCACCACCTATCAAGCATGCAAATCCGCAGATATAGGTAAAGAGCGGCCCCCAGTTAACATCAGACCCGACGGGATACAGTGTCATCGGGTCAAACCAGGCATATGTAAAATGGTTTGCGAGAATCTGCTCAACCTGGCGCAGATTATATAGAGGGTCGTCACTTCCTACCATCAGGAGAATATCGGTATGACCCCCGGCAAGAATCATTGGGAGCAACCGGAGCCACAGGGCAACAATGACAAAACATGCCACGATGCCGGCAATAAAAAGGTTCTGGCGATTCAGAAAATCAAGTTGTACCATAAAACCTACCTATCCTTCGAATACTAGGTCAATTCCATGAGCATTAATAAATTTGGATATGAAAAATCCGAATAGATCAGATGGAAACATCCCTAATTAACAGGATCCCTAATACCAAGGGTTCGCAAAAACGCCGAATAGGAGAAACAGATATTGAAAAACCTTCCAGACCCTAGGGAACAGGTGAGATCTGATATTCTATCCCATAAGAGGAACACTTATGTATTCCCTTTTTTTGAGGTACTTTCCCATATGTGAGTGTCTTTCCTTATATTCAGCAACCCCATTACGAGATAGAATTGGTTCACGATAAACGCATTAAAAAGATTTTGTTTCCAAACCATCCCGGTTCCCAACGTAAGAACAAGCAGCCCGATAAGGATAATTGGGTTAGTGTAAAAAATCCCGATAATTATCAGAATGAGTGATATGAAAACAAGAACCGGGGTACAGACATACAGGAAAAAACGCACCGGATAGAAAATTCGCGTAAATGGTCTGTTAATTTTCAATAAATCCCTGTTTGCCAGAGTAGCTTCAATCAACTGCTGAGCTCTTCGGATTTTCTGGCGATACTGTTGACTGAAACTTGAAGGTATATCTTCAAAAACGACCGCCCGGCTTTCATAAACCGCACGATAACCATTACGGATCGCTTCGAATGCCGTGTTTGCATCATCAGCCCCTTGTTTGTCATCGATCCTCTGGATTAGATCCTTGCGGAAGGCCACAAGAGCTCCATTAAAATTATAAGTAGAATCTACTGAACTTTCCCAGTCACACATGCGCCCATAATAAGACCGGTAGGCACCTTCCAGTTTTGTTGTATTGTTATCATTTTTAAGGGGGCGAAGTTCTCCGGTTACTGCTGCGATTTTTGGATCACTGACAAGTCTTCCTACAAGGTAATCAATTGCATACGGTTCAAAAAAAACATCCGCATCAGTTGTAATGACAATGGGGTATTGCGCAAGTTTTATCGCGAGGTTATAGGAGCGGTTTGTCCCTAATCGTTCTTTATTTTCAATAATTCGGAATGCGATCCCGGATTTTTCCAGGCACGTTTTAGCACGAGTAAGAGTGTTATCACTTGAACGATCATCGATAAAAAGAAGTTCATAGGATTCCCGAGGATAGTGGCATTGCATCAGATTTGCAATTCGATCCACAATTACCCGTTCTTCATTGTAAGCTGACATTACTATGCTGATTTTGGGGTATTCCTTTGGAAAATCAGTTTTAATGGGTTTTTTACCGAACGAAATGCCGAACAGATATATAATATATGGAATAAGTGCGATGAAAAGAAGTATGATGCCAACTATGAGGAACATTCTCATACAGTTTTTTTCCGGGTGAATTTATACATTAGCCTGAAGTAAATGTGGCAATCTGCAATTATCGAGATACCTTTTTTACAAGGGTTGATGGCAGGTCCCGGATTTTTGCCGGTACCCCCACTGCAAGTTTGTGTGCAGGAATGTCTCTTGTTACAATTGCACCAGCTGCAACAAGCGCACCCTCCCCGATATGAATGCCCGGAAGAATGGTGACATTGGCACCAATAGCGGCATGGTTTTCGATTACCGGTCCAACGAGCCCCCCGATTCCTGAAGGAGGGTAACGGTCGTTTGTCAATACTGCATTCGGGCCGATAAAGACATGATCGCCTATCGAGGTATTGGTCGGGATATAGACCATGCTCTGGACACTGACATCATTCCCTATAGTAGTGTTCCCGTCAATAACAACCGAGGTGCCAATGGATACCCTGTCACCAATCCGGGTCTTCTCCCGTATCATGACATTGTGCCCGGTCTGGAACCGGTCCCCGATGGTTACATCGCAATAGATGATAGTGCCCGACCTGAGAACTGCATCACTTCCGATTGTTGTTCCAAGAAACCCGGTTTTTCCGATATTTTCTCTTGAGGGAAAACCAAGCGTTACCGGTTCAAATACCTGCAGGTTCTTCCCAGTTTTGTTAATCCCGTATTCGATCATTCTACTGTCACACTCTTTGCAAGATTTCTTGGCTTGTCAATATCCATCCCCAACGTCACTGCAGTGTGGTATGCAAGGATTTGAAGCACCACCAGGCTAGTCAGAACCTGGACAAAAGGATGCATTTTAGGGAGGGGAATGAACTGGTCAACAATATCCGGTAGTTCCGGATCCCCTTCTATCCCAAGTGCAATGACCGGCGCCCCCCGGGCCTTCATCTCCTTGATATTAGAAACCATCACGCCATGGGTATCTCCTAGCATGCAGAGAGCAATAACCGGTGTTTCCGGAGAGAGAAGTGCAAAAGGCCCGTGTTTTAACTCGCCTGCCGCGTAGCCTTCTGCGTGGATGTATGAAATTTCTTTCATTTTCAGGGATCCTTCAAGTGCGACCGGGTAAAACGGGCCGCGCCCGACATAAAAAATACTCTGTGCCCCCTTAAGTTGTTCAACCGCAGAAGATAGATCCATCAACAGGACTTCTTCAATCGACTGGTGAGCATGCATGAGAATGTCATCATACCTGCCATCAGAGCGGGCATTAATGATCTGCATAAGAACCGCAAGCTGGGCGACAAATGACTTTGTGGCAGCAACGCTGATCTCGGGGCCTGCACGCATAAAAAGCGTGGCATCTGCTACCCTGCTGGCCGAACTGCCAAGCACATTCGTTATGGCAAGAGTCCGACAGTTATGTGCCTGTGCCTGTTTGAGTGCAGCCAGTGTATCCGCAGTCTCTCCAGACTGGGTAATCCCGATGACAAGACCGTCCACGGGCGGGGTGAAATACCGGAACTCAGATGCAAAATCCACCCGTGTGGGAATGGTGCAGGACTCTTCGAGCAGGTACTTGAAGATAAGGCCGGCATTATATGATGACCCGCAGGCGACAATGCTGACAGACGGGGACTTGCATACAAAATTTGGAAGATTATTCCGGTCAATTGCACGCAATGTATTGAAGAAAGCCAGTGGCTGTTCGTAAATCTCCTTGAGCATGTAATGGGGAAAGCCACCTTTCTTAGCCTCTTCTGGAGACCAGTCAATCAGTTCCACCTTTCGGTTCACCGGCTGTCCCTGTGAGAAGATCTCCACACCATTCATGGTCAGGCGGGCGATATCCCCGTCTTCAAGAAAAATAGCACGTTCCGTGAACTCCAGAACCGGTGTCATATCAGATGCAGCAAAATATTCATGATCACCGATTCCGAGCACCAGCGGACTGCCGTTCCGTGCCGCTATCAGGTTGTCTGTCCCAGATGCAATAATCAGAAGCGCGTACGAACCTTTGAGACGCGGGAGGGCGTTCTGGACTGCGGTCATAAGATCCGGTGTTTTTGCATACTGATCTTCGATAAGGTGGACGACAACTTCCGTATCAGTCTCTGACAGCAAATGATGTCCCTTTGCAACCAGTTCTTTTTTTAACTCTGAATAATTTTCAATAATCCCGTTATGGACAAGTGCAATTTTATTGTTGCAGTCGGTATGCGGGTGGGCATTTACATCGTTTGGAACACCATGTGTTGCCCAGCGGGTGTGACCAATGCCAAGTGTACCCTTCAGCCGGATCCCGCCAGCGTATTCAGAGATCCGGCCTTTGTGTTTTTCAATCTCTATGTGGTTTTGGAGTGTCGCAATCCCGAACGAATCGTATCCACGGTATTCAAGTTTTTTTAATCCATCAAGAATCAGGGATGCTGCCTGCCGTCTTCCTATATACCCGACAATCCCGCACATATCATATCACCAGGGAACTGTCCGGGATAATCCGGGATATCACGTCCCGGTTTCCCTCCAGGGTGACATTGTTCCCGATGATGCAGTTTTTGAACCGGGCAAACGGGCCACATTTTACATTATCGCCAAGAATCGCCCCAAACCCGGAACGGGTCGGGACTCCTTCAATTTCCAGTATCCCGCATGCAGTAACAGTGGATGTATGATCCGCAAGGATACAACGTTCTCCGATCACCGAGTCCATGATACGGGAATGCGATGAGATAATCGAATCATCCATCACGATTGAGTTGCCGAGAAGGCTTAACGGTTCGATACTGACACGCGACCCGATACTTGTATTGGGCTGGATGCAACAGTTTGGCCCGATTGTACAATCGTTGCCAATAACAACCGGGCCTGAAATTACGGTATTTGGGCCAATAGTGGTCCCTTTCCCAATCTGGACCGGGCCGTTGATCGTGGCATGACTGCTTGCGGTTCCTTCACGAACATCCGGAAGATGTTTTAAGAGGCGCTGGTTCAGTTTGAGCAGATCCCAGGGGTAGATCGCATCCTGCCAGTCTTCTGCGGCGACAGAGTTTAAGATTGAACCGGACTCTATCATAGATGAAATTGCATCGGTGATATCGTTCTCATGGATATACCGGAAAAAGTCTTTGTTTAAGGAATATATCCCGGTGCTGACCTGAAAACTGGGCGCATGTTCCGGCTTTTCAACGATGCTTTCGACAATTCCATCCTTTATTGTCACTACGCCAAAGTTGGACGGGCTCAGGTGTTCTTTTATAAGGAGGGCATTTTTGACATTTTTGATTTTTGCAAGCGACTGCGCATCAATATAATTGTCTCCCGGCAGGAGCAGAAAATCCCCGGTAATTTGTGATACTGCCTGCTGGAGTGCATGAGCTGTACCAAGTTGTTTGTCCTGAACCACAACTTTTAACGGCAGATCAAGCTGGTTCAAGTACCGGATAACCTGTTCTTTACGGTACCCGACTACTACGATAATATCACGGATGCCGTTTTCCACGAGCGCATCGATCATATATGCGATGATAGGACGGTTTGCGACCGGAATCATCGCTTTTGGCCGGCTCCACGTAAGCGGGCGAACCCGTTTTCCTTCACCTGCTGCGAGAATGACTGCCTGCATTTTTCCCTACCTCACCGTATGATTGAATTCTCTCCAAAATTCCCTTTAATATATGTACCGGGTGCGAAAGCTGCATTGCTGCCGATTACAGAACCGACATTGACTGAACAGTTGATCCCAAACTTCACATTGTCACCGATAACCGCCCCGAATTTTGTGTGACGGGTGTCCTTCCCGTTAACCCGGATTGAAGCGTGATCGTGCCGGAGATTTGCGATCTTTGTCCCTGCGCCGAAGTTACATCCGCTGCCGATGACCGAATCACCCACATAATTGAAATGTGGGATTTTTGTCCCTGACATCACGATGGAATTTTTGAGTTCGGTACAGTGACCGATATGGCAGTCGTCCCCAATGCTTGTTGCACCGCGAATGTATGCATGGGGGCCTATCCGGCAGTTGTTCCCGATAATGCACGGCCCCTCAATATAGGTGCCTGATTTTATTACGGAACCTTTTCCGATCACCACCGGGCCTGAAAGATAAACTCCTTCCTCCACGGTTCCCAGATTTTTTGATTCTAGCGATGCCATAAGGGCAGCGTTTGCATCAAGTAAATCCCACGGGTAACCAATGTCCATCCATGTTGAAAGAGGCACGGCATTTAACCGGTGCTCGCCAATCAGGATACTCAGCGCATCAGTCAGTTCAAGTTCGCCACGTGATGAGAGCCTGACCTGTGAAAGCAGATCAAAAATTTCCGCGTCGAAATGGTATACTCCGGCGTTTATTATATTGGATTTGGGTTGTTTTGATTTCTCTTCAAGAGCGGTTACAAGGCCGTTTTCCACGAGAACCACCCCAAAATCACCCGGGTGATCAGTTGTGCTCGTGCCCATTGCGGGTGCGGGGGTCTGGATCATGCGGGCAATATCCGCCCCGGTAAGGATCATATCCCCATTCATGGCAAGGAAAGGACCGGTGATAAAATCCTGTGCGG
Source organism: Methanoregula sp. (assembly GCA_035353675.1). GTDB lineage: Archaea > Halobacteriota > Methanomicrobia > Methanomicrobiales > Methanospirillaceae > Methanoregula. The sequence continues at coordinate 37,457 of DAOQAA010000001.1, forward strand.
AGCGGAGAGCATCGGCAGTACCCATCTGCTGACGCTGCGGGGCATAGGATATGTGGATCCCCCATTGTGAACCGTCTCCAAAATAATTTCGGACTTCGCGCTCCCCGTATCCGACTACAAATACAAAATCAGTTATGCCGGCAGTCCTTGCAGCCAGCACAAGGTGCTCCATCATCGGGCGATTTTGTACCGGGAGCATCACTTTCGGGCGCCGGGCGGTGAGGGGGCGCATTCGTTTTCCCTCACCGGCAGCCAGCACAACGCATTCCATAGATACACCTCATCCTGCAATATTTAAGCAGTTTTCCCCTGCCGAACGCGGTTTTTTGCCTGTTCCAGCAGTTCCTTTGCACAAGAAAGCGTGGTGCCTTCAGCAGTGATCCTGATCTTGGGTTCTGTCCCGCTTGCCCGTATCAGATACCACCCTTTTTCCTGTGCAACCCTGATACCATCTGTCGGGTTGGCTGCACCAAGTTTTTTTACTATCTCGCGTGCCTGTTCGTTTTTGATAGACTCACGGAGGATGGGGTAGGCAGGCATGGCGTCCAGCCTTTTTGCAACATCGCAGCCAGATGCAATCTCGCAGAAAAGTGCTGCGGCAAAAGGCCCGTCAGGGCAATATGAGTGGCGCGGGAAAATCCAGGCACCGCTTGGCTCTCCCCCGAAATCACCCCATGTGAGCAGTTCTTCAGAGACATATGCGTCCCCTACGGGAGTCCGGTGGACTTCTGCAATCTCATCAATTATCATCGAGGCGTCGCTCGTTGTAACAACTTTTTTCGCGTCAAGGTGCTCGGCAAAAAGCAGGAGAAGGTGATCCCCGTCAATATACCGTCCCTTATTATCAAACGCCATCATGCGGTCAGCATCGCCGTCGTGGACGACAGCGCAGGCTGCTTCTCTCTTTCTTACCATCTCACCAACATATTGCAGGTATTCTTTGAGTGGTTCCGACGGGCGGGAAAAATGGCCGTTTGGATTGCAGGAAAGGCAAATGGGTTTTGCACCAGCATCTGTCAAAAGGCCGGGTGTCAGAACAGAACCGGCACCATTCCCACAGTCAACTATTACATTAAGGCCGGGATCTATGGTGACGGCATCCATTATCGCCTTCTTATGGGGTGTAAGCGCGTCAAAGGAAGACTCTGTTCCCTGGTGACGCCAGTCTGCGGATTGCGGATCTTTGAGGAGTTCTTCCACTTCCCTCTGCTGTGCCTGTGTAAACGAGGACCCGTCCGGATTGAACAGTTTGATCCCGTTGTATTCCTCCGGATTATGGGAAGCCGTGATCATACAGCCGGCTGTCGCAGTTCGGGCGCAGTAAGCAACAGAGGGGGTGGGGGCAATCCCCGTGAAGCGTGCGTGTCCCCCTGCACTCATTATCCCTGCAATGATGGTCCGGGCAATGAGGGGGCTTGTGGTCCGCGTGTCTGTTCCCACAACACAGTTGGGAAAACGTTCCCCCAAAACAGCACCCACCGCCAGTGCAGTGTCCAAAAGCGACTGGTCAAACCGCTGGCGGATGCCCGATGAGCCAAAAAGCATGCATCAAACTGGGCGTTTTATATAAAAAGAGTTTTAGTTTTTTACCGGGAGGGGTCAGGAATATTAGCCGGTTTCTGCATCCCGTACGGGCACCAGTGTTCGTGCTGCTGAAGTCTGGCGATTCCGGATGTGGATGGCCCAAGGAAAATTACCTTTTTTCCTGTGACAACTGATGCAATTAGATCGCTGGTCTCCAGTGCAATTAACCCCTCATTATTGACAAGGATGAATTCCGCCTCATGAATGTCCGATACTATTTCGATATTTTGTTCCCGTTCCAGCGCATGGATCTTACCAACGCAAAATACCCGGTGCCCACTGATTTTTTCCATAAGTTCTCGCAGGCAGGCTGCATGCGACTCCACCGGGCATGAATGAAGCACCCGTGAGATGCAGAAAAAGCCGGTTACAGCATTTATGACAGAACATGCAGCACTGCGGGCTGCTGGTGCTTCAAGAGGGGTCCCAAACATATAGGAAATTTTTGTCATTGCCCGAACCGGATTGTCCGTGACAAATTCTGCCATGCGGCCGCCAAACGTGGCGACCATACAGGCACCCCGTTCGTATTCGCAGGTTTTGGCATCGGGATCAACATCAAGACAGACATCAGATTCCTCGCAACCGCTATGGCAAAGGATCTCTTCGAGCTTATTTACAGAATCGGTAATGATATCCATAATATTCACTTGTCCTGCTGCGGTATGAGCACGACCCGGGCGGGTGCGCCATCGAGTCCTGCCAGTCTCAGCGGCAATGCTACCATCTCATAATCTCCTTCATTTATCCCGGAAAGATCGAGGAGTTCTATTATAAGACACCCGTTGCCGAGCAATTGCCGGTGAACTGATCCGTCACAGACAAATGCTTCGATTGAAAACGAGTCAATCCCGACACAAAGAACACCGCATGAGATGAGAAGGTCTGCCGCATCTTTTGTGAGATGAGGATAATCCTCGCGGAAGTTTGTCTCGGAGGAGAACCGGGTTTTTAAAAGAATCCTTTTTGCATTCCCGAGCCTGCCGGTGAGATCTGCTGAAGTAATATCATTTCCGGCACGGCTGACGTCCAAAACACGGCACGGGCCTATGAGATGATCGAGCGGGATGGTATCGATGGTATCCCCGGCTTTAAGGTAATGCACGGGTGCATCGATATGTGTCCCTGAATGGCTGTTCATATGCAGGTCGCTAATCAGGTACAGCCCCGCATCCCTTTGAGAGAACTGCGGTGACGGGTCCCCGGGAAAAGAAACGGTCTTGTCCGAAAGCGGGCGCGTGATGTCAATGATTTTCATGGTATACTTTAGTCCTCCCAACCATATCGCCCGATAAGCGGTACAAAACGGACGCCGCCATGATGCTCTACAGAGTACCGGGTCCCCTGCCGCTCAAGTATTACCAGTTCCTGGAGAATACGATCTCCTACAGGTGCAACAAGCCTGCCACCATCCGCGAGCTGTTCCTTGAGCGGGCCGGGTATTTCCGGGGTTGCAGCAGTGACAATAATCCCGTTATACGGGGCACTTTTAGGATATCCCAGCGTCCCATCCCCGACAGCGACCTCCACATTGTCTGCATGGACTGCTGCAAGGTTTGCCCGTGCATGCGCCGCCACATCATCTATCCGTTCGATTGTTACCACTTTTTTTACAAGGAGCGACAGGATTGCTGCCTGGTACCCGCTTCCCGCACCAATCTCAAGAACGGTGTCAGCGGGTTTTGGAAAAAGAAGTGCGGTCATCAACGCTACGATATATGGCTGGGAAATGGTCTGCCCATGGCCGATGGGCAGTGGAGCGTCCGCATATGCATCCCGGTCGTATGGCGGAGGAATAAAAAGGTGGCGGGGCACATCCTGCATCGCGGCCAAAACCCGTGCATCATGAATACCCCGTGCTTTGATCTGCAAATCCACCATCCTTCGCCGCTCATCCGATCGCGGGTACGGGGTTATCATAACCGGTAATTCTTGCGCTAGAACCCTGCCTTTTCTGCCACATCTATAGTGGCATCGATTTGTTTCTGGAGAGCCTCAGGAAGACCGGCAATCTTGATGTCAAGGAAACCCCTGATGATCGTTGCAGTGGCCTCGTCCTCGGAAAGTCCACGGGCCATCAGGTATTCAATCTCATCCTTGGCAAGTTTTCCGACTGCAGCTTCGTGGGAAAGTTCTGTTCCGACAACCATTCCCTCGATCTCCGGGATTGCCCAGATAAGTCCGTCTTTTAATATCAGGCCTTTACATTCGAGATGACCACGGGTCCCTGCCGTCTTACCCTGGATGTCACCACGGGACATGATCGTCCCACCTTTTGTGATCGCACGGGTGACCAGTTCGGCACTTGAGCCTTTCCCTTCGAGGATTGCCCGCGAACCGGCATCGATATAAGAAGTCGGGGAGGCAATGGCAATCGTCGAGAACCGGGCAACTGAGTTTTCTCCTTTCAGGGTTGCCACCGGGTACATCTGGACCTTTTTTACCGGCTGCATACAGACATAGTTTGATAAAAATACACCATTCTCTTCCACAATGGACGCGCTGCGCGGGTAGACTTCGATATTTTCTGTCCATGTATGGATCATGGTGAAACTGACTTTTGCATTCTTTTTGATATAGAATTCGGAGACCCCGTAGTGTGCTGCTCCCTGTCCTACATGGCCGCCGCTCGCGCAGCCCGATATCATATGGAGTTCAGCGCCTTCTTCCGCGATGATAATATTGTGGACGTGCTGGATGGACTCGCGCCCGAGATAGAGACAGGCCTGGATCGGGAGGATATTTTTTGTGCCCTTATGGGCGATAATCACATAACCCTTCGGGTCGGTTTGTGCCGCCACGTATTTTGTGATCTCGTCTTTATCCTTTGAGACTGCCTTCCATGCGTATTCTTTCAGCCAGTCGTATTTTTCCATTGCTTTTTTGTAAGAAAGGACTTCGATTCCTTTCTCACTGCATTCAGAATGGACGACATCCTGATCCATCTGGAGATATGTGCCGCAACGGTTCTCCAGGTTAAGATCAATTCCCGACTGGACGAGCCGGTTCTGGTCCTCTGTGGATATGCCCCGGGTGTTCAGCTGTGACGGCATTCCAGACACTCCTTGTAACCACGCTGTTTGATGTCTTTTAAGATCTCTCGGGGATTCCCGTGGCACTTGATCATCCCGTCGCACATGACATGCCCCTTGTCAGCATCAAGGTAGTCAAGGATAAAACCGGTGTGGGTAATCACGAGACCGCTTTTTGCCCGTTTTACAATCCGCTTTTCCTTTTCAAGGAGAGATCCTATCGCATTCCCGATAAGTGAGATGTTTTCAAGATCGACACCGCTTTCCGGTTCATCAAGCATCACAAAATCAGGATTCTGGATCATTAACTGGAGCACTTCGCTCCGTTTGATCTCTCCCCCGGAGAATCCCTTGTTGATATCCCGTTCAAGGAACGCACCCATGTGTACCGAATTGGCAAGCTCCGGAATATCTACGGCCTTTTCATGAGATATGGCCGTGAGAAGTTTTCCCAGTTTGAGTCCGGATATGGTTGGCGGACGCTGGAAGAGCATCCCGATCCCCCGTTTGGCACGCTCGTCGGCATGCATTGCAGTGACGTCCTCCCCGTTAAAGAGGATAGTCCCTTTCGTGATCTTGTAATTTGAAAAACCCATCAGTGTCATTAAGAGCGTAGTCTTCCCGGAACCGTTTGGACCCATGAGCACGTGGGTCTCTCCGGCGTCGATATGGAGGTTGATACCGTGCAGCACCTCTTTGTCACCGACATTCACATGAAGGTCTTTGATGTCCAGCATACACAATTCTCATGAGTGTTTGTCGATGTCTGCATTAAACGCTTCTCAATGTACCATAGAATTCATACAGGTCTCATACAGCAAGTGAGGTTTCCCAGTCAGGGTCATGAGATATTGATGCGACATATCCCTTGCAAAAGACAAATGGTGTTTATCGCTCTTCACAATTTTTCCAGAGATTATGCCAGTTGTTTTATGAACCCGTCGCAAAACGACATATGGGTTTTTATCTTGTCCAAAAACACCAGTACCCGGTAAGCAGCGTGGTTTTGTGCGACAGGAAAAAGTGAAGGACAAAGCAGGAAAAGCCCGGATCCGGAATGGATCAAAGGATGCAAAAGGGTCATTTCAGTCCCATGAATCCCCGGAAATCCAACCTTATATCAACCAGATTATCTGTGGAGACTCGGCAACTGTCCTTCGCAGTATCCCGACAGGCAGTATCGATCTTGTTATTACTTCACCGCCGTATAATTTCGGCCACGCGTATGCACAGGACCCGCACGACGATACCCATGAGTGGAATGAGTACTTTGTCGCACTGAATGATGTCTGGACAGAATGTTACCGCGTACTCAAACCCGGCGGCAGGATTGCCGTCAATGTCCAACCGCTCTTCTCCGATTACGTCCCGACTCATCATATTATCTCACAGCAACTGGCGGGACTTGGCCTGCTCTGGAAAGCGGAATTTTTGTGGGAGAAAAACAACTACAATGCAAAGTATACGGCATGGGGAAGCTGGAAATCACCGTCTATGCCCTACATCAAATACACATGGGAATTTGTTGAAGTCTTTGACAAGGAAACCCATAAAAAGACGGGCCGGCGCGAGGACATTGACATCACTGCCGATGAGTTCAAGGAATGGGTAATCGGCCGCTGGAAGATCACCCCGGAACACCGGATGACAGAGTATGATCATCCCGCGATGTTTCCCGAGGAACTGCCCCGCCGGCTCATGAAACTTTTTTCGTACAAAAACGATATTGTGCTCGACCCCTTCAATGGTGCAGGGACAACCACTCTTGTGGCATCGAAACTCGGGCGCCGGTTCATCGGGATTGACATCTCCCGGCAGTACTGTGACATGGCGTTACAGCGACTACAGATGCATTCCCCTGTGAACGGTATGACCCCGGACAACTGCCATTCCCGGACTCCCCGGAAGCGCAATACTGCGCAGTAATTTTCATGCATATGGCATCATTTGACAGGAGTATTTGCTTTTACCCACTCATAGGTACCTTTCCTGTCGTAAGCGTGTGAAATGATGTAATTGTGAATATTTACCCACTTTTCATATTGAGTAATAAGATGCCGGCATGTGGCAAGTCTGGAATTATAGTCTTCGACGAGCTTGTTGTGACCCGAAACCTGTGAATTGTACGCCATGAAATTTCCTTCATTTTTCAGGGTCTGCATACGGGACTCAAGCCGGGCAATCTGGTCTTTCTGTGTATTCAGGCTGATAGCAAGCGGTTCGATCTGTGGTTCGAGGTCCTGCACATTCTCCTTTGACCCGATGAAAATATCGTGAATATACGCGGTCTGTTCACCGCTGCTGTATACTATTGACCCGTCTCCGATCGGGATTACCAGTGGCTCTGAAGTGAGTGGGGTCCCGCCTTTGAGTTCATCGGGTGCGATACCTGTGTAGGAAAAATTAGTTGTTTCAAGATAGGCATAACCGGTGTTCCTGTATAAAGAGCCGGTAGAACCGATACCAAGCGCCATATGAGATTCTTTTGAGAATGAGAAAAGTGCGACCTTGTACCCTTCGCGGGAAAGAAGCCCGGCAAGGAGCAGGCTCTTGTCATCACAGTCTCCTGCGCCATCCACAACAGTTTCGATCGGGAACTTTGCCGGGTTGTCAGGAGTGGTTTCGTAGGTCAGGGATTGCGTATATGCTGCTATCAGTTCAAGATATTCATCGCTTGAAAGGTTCTGTTCATCACGGATCATTCGGAACCGGGTAATCAGGTCTGCATACATTTTATCCTGTGCAGCATCATTTGTCATAGCAAGATAACTGGCAGAAACCCAGGTTTTTTCCGAGATGTTTCCGTATATCGAGACGGATTTGTCGGCAGATTTTGCGCCATAATATACTGCTGCATCGATTGGAACTGTGAGGGTAACATTTCCTTTCTCAAAAGGAAAGGTCTGGGTAATAATAATCGGGGCTGTCTGCGCTGATCCCGGGGAAATATGCGGGAGATCCATGGTCTCCCGGGCATAGAAATAACCAGTCACTATAGCCGCAGCGAGCAGGACGATGATAATAATGGCAAGCGGTTTTACGGTACGGTGCATGAGATTTTTCCTGTTTTAGAGGATACTTCCAAGGTCCCTGATTGAGCAAATGACCGCATCAGGTTTTACGTCTGCCAAATCCAGTATTTCCTTTCGGAATTTACCGGTCTGTACAAGTACTCCCTGCATACCAACAGCCTGTGCACCACCAATATCGGTGAAGATGTCGTCTCCAATCATCACGACACTGCCTGCTTCCAGACCCATATCCCTGAGCGCGAGATCAAAAAATGCCTTTGATGGCTTGCCGACAACTGTCGCTATCTTTCCGGTTGCAGATTCAAGAGCCGTAACAAACGGCCCGGCCGAAAGCGAAAGGCCATCATGAGCCATCCAGTAACGGTCTTTTTCAAGCGCAATAAGGCCTGCACCATTCATCAGGCACCGGAAGGCATGGTTCATACTTGCATAGGTTACCCGGTCCCCGGCATCTCCAACGACCACATAATCAACAGTTGTTGATCCGTCATCAACACAGGTTCCGGTAAAATCCTGTTCGACATCCTCAGTTGTGAGCAGATATGCCCGGTGTTTTCCGGTTTCCTGCATGTAACGGACCGCAGCAACCGGAGGAGTGAAAATCATTCGTGCGGGGATATCAAATCCCATTTTTTCCAGCCGTGCGGCAATTGCAGCCCGGCACTTTCTTGTGGAATTAGAGACGCACCGGAATGTATAACCCTGATCTGTCAAGAATGAAAGGGCCTTTTGTGCTCCCGTAATGGGCACGTCCCCGGTATATAGTACCCCATCAAGATCGATAAGAAATCCTTTTACATCTGTTGTTTCCATCATGACCCCTGTTTTGATTTTTTTGGCCTTGTCCATTACAGGGCAACCGGTTTCCTGTTGTTTTCTATCCCCCATGGGGGATATGAATGTTTCAATAAAATGATGTGTAGGGGAGTATGATGAGAGTTCGCTTCACTTTCACCCCCCACGGCTGATATTTAATCAACCGGTTCTTTGGATTTTCTTATACAGATGGCCGCTATGCAGGCAGAAAGCAGGATCGGGGCGCTATGGCAGCAGAGGATGAATACCCTGCGGGAGTACGATGTTGTACGTGACGGCAACGTTTTTGGCGCAGGTCTTACCGGTACGTGCATTTTCTCATCGGAATACGACAATGCCCTGGCCCTGCTGGATAAACTGAGATCTCAATATAACGGTGTTGCATTTGACACACTTTTTCCCGGTAAAGAGGTTTCAAATGAGGGTGGCACCTGCATCGCGCTTGAGAGCCAGCATGCATTACATACAACCACTGTTGACACGGATCGTCTCACGCAGGAAATGTTTGCCGATCTCACGCTTGTGCATGGCGTGGGCAATGTTTCGGAGCGGCGCCTGAAAGCGCGGGGTTACCAGACGATTGCGGATCTTACAGAACACCCGAAATTCAAAACTGCGGCCCGGCAGGTTATCGAGCGGCTGACCCGGGCAGATCCAGACGATGTCATGGAACTTGTTGGCACCCGGCACGCGAAATCCCACCCGTTTGCACTCGGGACTGCCGGGTCGTTTGAAGCAGAGGATTATGTGTTTCTCGATATAGAAACACTCGGTCTTTTTTCCCGGCCGATCATCCTCTTTGGGGTCGGCACTATCGAGCAGGATCACCTTATTGTCCGTCAGTACCTGTTGCGCGATATCTGCGAAGAGGCAGCTGCACTCACGGCAACCGTCGGGCAGTTCTCCAGCCGCAACCCGGCACTTGTGACCTTCAACGGAAAGGCATTTGACCTGCCGTATATACAGGACCGGCTGGGTTATTACGGTCTTGGTGCAATCTCACGCATACCGCATTTTGACGTGCTGCACTTCTCCAGGCGCCGGTGGAAGGGACTATATTCTTCATGCCGGCTCTCCCTGCTTGAGAAAGAGATCCTTGGTGTCGCCCGGTCCGATGACGTCCCCGGCCAGATGGTGCCGGAGTTCTACGAGACCTACCTGAAAACAAAAAACTGCGGCCCGCTTGTCCCGATAGTAGACCACAACCGGCAGGATGTGGTTTCGCTTGCACACCTGTTTTTCTACTTACTGGGGGAGACCTGTGGCTGTCGCTGATGTGGTAAACCTTCTTGGGACCAACCCGGTCTATCGCAAACGGCATACCTGCCACCATGTCTCAGACCCTGAGCCGGCGCGGTATGGTACACTGGATTTACCGCTTCCCGAAGCCATCAACGCATATCTTACCCATAGTGGCATCCAACTTTACACTCACCAGTGCGAAGCAATCAATTCCATCAGGGCAGGAAAAAATGTCATTATCACAACACCTACGGCAAGCGGCAAGACCCTTGCATTCAATATTCCCGTGTTTGCCGGTCTTGATGCAAATACGGAATCACGTGCGCTCTACCTGTACCCGACAAAAGCCCTTTCAAACGACCAGTACATTACCCTCAAGACAATGGAAAAGTTTACCGGTATCCCGGCAAAACCGGCCATCTACGATGGAGATACGCCGCAGTCGAAACGGGCTGCCATCCGGGAAAACGCCCGGATCGTTATCTCAAACCCCCATGAACTCCACCAGGTACTTTCATGGCATGCGAAATGGAGCCCGTTTTTTTCCAACCTTAAATTTGTCGTGATTGATGAGGCCCACCGGTACAGGGGCGTCTTTGGGTCCCAGATCGCGCTGTTAATTCGACGCCTCCTGCGGGTGGCGCATTTCTACGGTTCAGACCCACAGTTTATCCTTTCAACAGCCACCCTTGCAAACCCGGAAGAATTTGCCGGGCACCTTGTAGGCCGGCCTTTTACCCTTGTCGATGCGGACGGCTCGCCACACGGGACCCGGCACTTTGTTCTCTATAACCCATTTTATGACGGCATAGGGGAACGTTCCGCCCACCAGGAAACAAAAGACCTCCTGCTCTCCTGCGTGAAAGGGAATCTCCAGACGTTATGTTTCACGGGTTCACGGAAGATGGCAGAACTTGTTACCATCTGGACCCGCGAAGATGCCCGGCGGACGTCCGCCCGGCTTGCAGACAGCATCTCCGCGTACCGGGCCGGTTACCTGCCGGAGGAAAGGCGCAAAATTGAGCAGCAGCTTAAAAACGGGGAGATCCGGGGCGTTGTCTCAACAAATGCACTTGAACTTGGGATTGATATCGGATCGCTTGACGCAGTAATTATCGATGGCTACCCGGGCACGATGATCTCAACCCGGCAGCAGGCCGGCCGTGCCGGAAGAAAAGGAGGGGAGTCGCTTGCGGTACTCGTGGCGCAGGCAAATCCCCTTGACCAGTATTTCATGCACCACCCGGATCAGTTCTTTTCCCGCTCGCACGAGCACGCGATCATCGATACAGAAAACCCGTATATCGTTTCCGGGCACCTGCTCTGCGCTGCGGCGGAGCTGCCACTTCGCGAAGAAGTCGACGCAGTCTTTTTCGGAAGTTCCTTTGAGCCCATCTTAGCAGAACTTGCCGAAAGCGCACTGATTACAAAGACCCCACGGGGATGGGTATATGCCGGACGGGGCCGGGCTGCCGATGCGGTACGGCTCGATGGAATGGCAGCTGAAAGTTTCCGGATCATGTGTCACGGCCGGCTCCTTGAGACCATGGACCGGAACCAGGCCTATCGCGAGGCACACAAGGGAGCGATCATGCTCCACCAGGGAGAGACGTATCTCGTAAACGAAATGGATCTTGAAACCCACATGATTCGGGTAACCGAAACGGATGTCGATTATTACACACAGCCGTTAAAAGAAGTAAACCTCCGGATCATAAAAACCCTTGAAACACGGGAAATAAACGGCGTGAAATGTGCGTTTGGCGATGTTGAAGTGACCGAGCAGTATACCGGTTACAAGATTAAGAAAGGCGATACAATCCTCGGTGTCGAACCGCTTTCGCTCCCTCCGCTTATCTTCCAGACAAAAGCGTTCTGGCTGATCGTCCCCGGGAATATTACTACATCGGTTTTGGCGGCCGGCCTCGACCTTGCAGGGGGACTGCATGGTGCAGAACATGCCCTTATCGCGCTCATGCCCCTCCACGTAATGTGTGACCGCTGGGACATCGGGGGGCTCTCAACACCGGCGTTTGGTGAGAACAGCGAGCCAACCATTTTTATTTACGACGGATATGAAGGCGGCATCGGGCTTGCTGAGAAAGCGTTCTCTCTTTTACCGGCACTCTTTTCCGATACCCGGGACCTTGTGCGGGACTGCCCCTGCGATAAGGGGTGCCCGTCCTGCATCTACTCACCCAAGTGCGGGAACGATAATATCCCGCTCGACAAAGAAGCGACAGTAAAAATTCTCATGGGTCTGGCGCTTCTACCGGAAAAATGTGAAACCATTGAGTGCCTGACCGGGCAGGAACCTGCTGCACCATAGCATCGTTTTTGCGTTTAAATTGCAGTTCAATTGAGATATCCCAACTTTATTTTCCACACCTGGCAATTTCTGCGCATAATCACATCGGTATTACCGGGGACGTCTGATGACGTCAGGATACTATACCTGTTTTTGCCAAAACCATAATACATCACGTACCCACACTACCGTATGCCATCTCCCATAGTCGGCCGGAAATTTGGTGTCAGTGCGATCTCCCCGCCGGATCCCGAAAAAGTTAAAGGTATCCGGGTGGCTGGAATCTCCGGTTCAAGCCGGCAGGAACCGGCAATGTCCAAGTCCGAGCGGCTTTTAATTGAAGCGCTCAACCGTTGCACATCGCTTGGCTGTGAAACGAAATTTATCCGGCTAAAGGATTTAAAGATCTACGAATGCGAGGGTAACTACTCGGAGAACCCGGATTACTGCACATACCCCTGCCAGTCGACAATGAAATACGAGGATGACCAGATGGACACGGTTTACGCGGCTGTGCTTGACTGCGATGTCCTTTTCCTTGCAACACCCATCCGGTGGAACAACCACTCGGCACTCGTCCAGAAGTTTGTTGAACGGATGAACTGCATCGAAAACCAGTACTCGTGGTTTGGCAACCGTATGATCAAAAACAAGGTTGTGGGACTTATTATTATCGGGCACGTTGACGGGATACAACATGTCGCGGGCAACCTCCTGAATTTCTTCTCGTGGCTCGGGTTCCACAGCCCAGAGGTCTCAATTGCTTCATGGGTGGGCGAAAACAACGAAGATACCACCCGGGACTGGGAACAGATCACTAAAAATCCATACACACAGGAAGATCTATCCGACATGGTGAACAGTTCGCTCCGCCTGGCCTGCAGCCTCAGAAACGCAATCTGATCGGGTTTCCATCAATACCATCAATTCCGCATTAACAGACGGTTATACAAACAAGTGTTCCGGGAGGATACAGATGCTATACAGGAAGTTTCCAAAAGTTCCCATAGACCTTTCTATCCTTGGATTCGGATGCATGCGCCTGCCGGTCCAGAAAAACCAGCAGATTGACGAACAAAATGCAAGGGAAATGATCCGGTACGCCATCGACTGCGGTGTCAACTATATTGATACCGCATATCCCTACCATGATGGCCAGAGCGAACCGTTTGTCGGTCGGGCTCTTGGCGAGGGAGGTTACCGGGAGAAAGTATTCCTTGCCACAAAGCTCCCGTGCTGGCTGATTACAAAAAGGGAAGATATGGACAGGTATCTTGAAGAACAACTGGAACGGCTCGAAACCGATCAAATCGACTTTTACCTTGTCCACGGGCTCAACCAGTTAACATGGGAGACCACGGCCCGGCTTTGTGTCCTTGAGTTCCTTGACGATGCTGTGGCTGACGGCCGGATCCGGTATCCTGCTTTCTCGTTCCACGATACCCTGCCGCTCTTCAGGGAAATCGTGGACGCGTACGACTGGACATTTGCCCAGATCCAGTACAATTTCATGGACGAGCAGTACCAGGCAGGCACCGAAGGGTTGAAGTATGCAGCAGAACGGGGCCTTGGTATCGTTGTGATGGAACCGCTCCGGGGAGGACTACTCGCGAAGGGCGCGCCTGGCATTGCTGATATCATCCGGAATACACCGGCCCGGCGTACAATGGCAGAATTGGGCCTGCGCTGGGTCTGGAACCATCCCGAAGTCACGTTCGTCCTTTCCGGTATGTCAACCATGGAACAGGTCGTGCAGAACCTCGCGTACGCTGATCAGGGAAAACCCGGTTCGCTTTCCCGAAATGACCTTGCCCTTATTGGAAAGGTCAGGAACGCGTTCAACTCCCGGATAAAGATCCCCTGCACCGGGTGCGGTTACTGTATGCCATGTGAAAACGGAGTAGACATCCCGAAGTGTTTTGAGTTCTACAACCAGGCACATATTTACGACGCAAAAGATCAGGCGGGCGGGAACTATTCATGGGCATTAAACGGAACCATGAGCGGAATTCCCGGATATGCCTCCTGCTGTCTTGCGTGCGGTGAATGTGAAACAAAATGCCCGCAGGGACTCCCGATCCAGAAGTACCTCAAAGAAGTCGCGGAGTATTTCGGGAAATAATCTGGAAAACGATTTAATTGTGGTAAAAATACCCTCATTTGTTCCGGCAAATTTCAACAGGTTTTCCTTACACCTCCCTGCACCCTGCGTTCCGTCGGTAATTCTTTTTAGTGTCGGAAATTTTTTATGAGGGCAACAGACTGAAGGCATTTATATCAGATGGCACTATGCTTGCTCATTGGCCCATTGTGGAATGGTGCCAGGGAGCAAGGACCTATGCAGGAAATCGTAAAAAAAATGATCGCCGAGGCGATGACTGCCCAGCACGCCGACGTGAACCAGATAAAAAAGAAGCGAGGGCAAAAATTTGACATTGAGGATACAAAAGCATACGTCGATGCCGTAAAAGAAATGGCCCCGGCCGGCAGCCAGAGCAAGGCGGTCTTTGCCCTGCACAAGGATTCGGTAAACGCCCATTATACAGTTCTCAAAAACCTTACGACAACAATCCGTCCTGAGGACGACCCCTTTGTGGAGCATTACCAGACGCCGGTTATCATGGAGGTTCTCTATGAGGAGGACCCGTCATTTAAAAAGAGCGTGGATGCATTTGTCAAAGCCGTCGGAAAAGCCGAAGCCCTGATTGGCAGGGAATCCGCCCGACGTTATGCGGGATTCTACGGTCCGACATGTGTTGTTGATTTTGCTCTCATCCCTGGGAGCAGCAGCAATATTGTCAACCAGATCTTAAAACTGACAGAAATCCCGGTGGCCCACAAGCAGGCAATTCTTGCAGCAAAATCATGGGGTATGAACACCTCTTATGGGTTCGGCGATGTCTTTGCCCACTCCGTTGAAAGCGGCGCGACCCTTGCCGATGCAGTCAAAAAAGAGGTTGCCATGATCCAGTCCATTTATGACACGCCGGTGGATGCACAGGCACAACTCATGGACAGCCTGGGACAGTCATCGTTTGACTGCCGGAAATACATGAAGGATTACCGCACGAAGATGAAGGGGACGGTAAAGGCTGCGATGGATGACGATGTCCATTACGGAAACATTGTTACCGTGCCTGCCTACTGCGTGGGAGATATCGCCCACCATATCGCCCAGTCCACGTATAACATGTGCAAGGATGATGTGATCATGGCGGTCATTGAATCGGTGACTGAAGTGATGGACAAGACCCTTCATGCCGCAGCGCCCAAGATCAAATCCGAGAACGAAGTGCTCTCGCTTGCCACCGGCGCGTCTGCAAGTGCCGCCGAGTACTTGCTCGAACTTGACGGGTTCAACGCGATCATGGTCGTTGATATGCTTACAAAAAGGTATCACAACTATGTCCAGTTATACCCGAAACGAGGGGCAGCCGTCGAACTGCACAATTGTGACTTTATGGACATGGTCTACCGGGGCTGGAAACTCGTGGACAAGGCACGCCGCATGCAGGCTGCGACAAAAGGCATGCTCACGCCAAAGGTTGCCGGCTTCGATGTCGACCTTACGCCAATCCTAAAGAACGAGGTGCTTGCAAACCCGCAGCGGTACGCGTACCCTGCCTGTGCGATGACCGTGAGGTTCTCCGCAATGATGCGGCTTGCCGATTACCCGTGCCTGCTCACGAGCGAGCCGGTTACAGCGACGCTGATGACAAACATTATTGCGCTCAACAAGACCGTTGCCGCCGCACCCGCACGGATCTGCAAGGACTGTGCATCGGCAGCGCTCATGGACTTCCGGCACTGCTCCTGCGAATGGAAAGATGCAGCCTGATACCACTCTTTTTTTGAGGTCACCTTATACAGTATCATCATCCAGCATGTGGAGGTGAGAGAGCCAGCGCCGGATAACATAACTCAGGACCGGAAGCCTTGTCATTACCCCGATCTGCTTGTTATTGATAGTCATTACGTCAAATGATTCTTTCCCGTCGACAATTACCGAGAACAGGTTCCGGTAGACTACGCCGTCCAGTTCAAAATCACCCATAATTGAGAAGAAATCCTCACTTGCCTTCCGAAACTCCAATCCCCGGAACGGGAACCGGTCCGGATCGTCAACAATGATGTAAAGCCGGGTGTGTTTTTTAAACCGCATGAGTTCTTCAGCAAACTGGCGGAAAAATTCCGGATTATTTGAGTATACAATCAGTTCATTTTCCACGGTCTTGAAAAGCGCAAAAATACGGTTCACGATAGCAGATTCGTTGCTGATCACCCAGACCGGGTATGGTGCCGGGGTCTCTATATGCAGGTTTTTTAACGTATCCATCGACTGGCGGAGCAGGCGCGTGTATTCACGGCCAAGACACTGGATTACATTGGACGGATCGACTGCGCGGTAATACGCAGGCGAACCTTCCTGGATCTCGACATAACCCTTTCGTGAAAGATCTTTTAACACATCATAGATCCTTCCCTGCGGGATCCCGCCGGCTTCAAGAATTTCCCGTGCGGTAGCTTCCCGCAAACCAACAAGGGCTATATACGCCCGGGCTTCGTATTCGTTGAGTCCGATTTTTTTAAGATGGTTTATTCTTTCTTCAGTGATCTGGTCGTCCATAACAACCACCGGGAGTTGTATCTGGTTTATGTCTGTGTCCGGACGACTATAGATGTTATGATCAGAATTGACAGAACGGTATGCTGTTACTGCGGGACATGTGTGGCAGTCTGTCCGCAGGCTGCTCTGGAACTGGTTGATGCCTGCCTTGAAGAGCGTGAAGGCTGCACAACGTGCGGCACCTGCGCGAAATGCTGCCCGGTCGGGGCGCTGGAGGTCTGCCATGAAGAGCAGGTATGACGTGCTTGTTGTCGGGGGCGGCCCGGGCGGTGCTGTTGCCGCGGAGACCGCAGCAAAAGCCGGTCTCTCGGTCTGTCTTGCGGAAAAACGGCCGGCTATCGGGACGCCGGTCCGGTGTGCTGAAGGAATCGGGAGGGACGTACTGAGTGAATTCATCGAACCCGATCCTGCATGGATATCGGCCGATATTACAGAGGCATCCGTAGTTGCCCCGGATGGCACGGAACTTGTGTTCGATTCAAAGGCTGCCGGAAACAAGGTAGGCTACGTGCTGGAACGCAAGATCTTCGACCGGGCACTTGTGAAAAAGGCAGCTGAAGCCGGGGCGGATATTGCAGTCAAGACAACTGCGACAAAGCCAGTCATTGAAAACGGGAGGGTCCGGGGGGCATACCTTACCGGTGCCGTACCGGAAGTTCATGCAGATGTAGTGATCGCGGCGGATGGCGTGGAATCCCGGTTTGCCAGAATGTGCGGAATCGATACATCTGTACCAGCCTCCGACATGATGACCTGTGTACAGGCCCTGATGACCGGTATCGATATCGCCCCTGGAAGAACCGTCTTTAATGTAGGTAACACGATTGCACCGCAGGGATATCTCTGGATCTTCCCGAAAGGAAACCGGACGGCAAATGTCGGGATCGGCATCAGCGGTAAAAAATGCGGGGACGGTCACCGGCCAAAGGATTATCTCGATAATTTTGTCAAGAAAAAATTCCCTGACGGCAAATGTATCGAATTTATCGCGGGGGGTGTCCCGGTTTGCAGGCCTCTCTCATCCACGGTTGCGGACGGGCTCATGATAGTTGGAGACGCAGCCCGTGTTGTCGATCCGTTTACCGGTGGCGGGATCTACAATGCCATGTTTACCGGCCGGCTGGCCGGGCAGGTGGCAGCGGACTGTATTGCACGCGGGGATTGTACAAAAAAAGCGCTTGGTGCGTATGACAAGGCGTGGCGGGCGTCAGATCTCGGCAAATCTCTTGAACGCAACTATAAGATCAAAGAGTACTTCATCCGGCAGACCGATGACAAGTTCAACCGGCTGATCCGTTCTGCATCTGCTATCAGGCTTGAGGAGTTCTCCACGCTTGGACTGGTCAGGGAACTTGTTATCCGGAACCCGGGGCTCCTGTCCGATCTTTCCGTTATCAGGGACTTTATCAGGTGACGTAACCGGTTATTTATTAAAGGTTTTGCAGGGCATTTGAATAGACAACTGCGGGCAGCGACCCATGATTTCTCTCCCTCCGGCACTTTTTTTACAAAAAGAGATAAATTCCCGGTTTGCTCACTGTCACAGGACAACCAAAACAGATGACCGGGATCCTGCAACAAAGATACCCGGTTATGGATGCCCTGACGAACCTGCCACGAAATGATGTCGGATACCTGCAATGGACCTTGTTACGATCTTTCTTGCAATCCTTTCCCTTTTTGTCATTATCGGGGTCGGATTTGTCCTGCGCAGGTACGAGCTCCTCAACGGTGACCGTGTCCACCTGATCTCACATATTCTTGTAAACATAGCGCTCCCGGCGATCACCATCAGCAGCATGCAGGTTCCCCACACGGCAAAGACCATGAGTATCGTCAACAGCATGCTCCTTGTGTCATGCGGTTATTTCATTGCGGCCATTGTCGTAAGCATCCTCATCTGCCATTTCCTGCCGTCAACACCGAAAGAGAAAGGTGTCTTTGAGTTCATGCTGGTCTTCCCCAACACGATGTTCATGGGTATCCCGGTGGCGCTCGCTGTACTTGGCCCGGACTCGCTTTTCTATGTGACCCTATTTAATGTGCCCATTTACTTCCTTGTCTTTACACTTGGGGTCTGGCTGCTGGCCCGCGGCCGGCCCGGAAAATTCGATTTTAAGGTTCTCCTTTCTCCGGGCCTTGTGGCGTCGTTTGTCGGGCTTGCCCTGTTTCTTGCAGGATATACGATCCCTGCCCCGGCTGAGACCGTGCTCGAACTGGTCGGATCGGCAACGACTCCGCTTGCGATGCTCGTTGTGGGTGCGCTGCTTGCAACCCTGCCGGTGTCCCGGCTTGCGGGGGACTGGAGAGTCCACCTTGTGACAGGGCTCCGGCTGATTGTCTTTCCGGTCATCGCGTTTGCTGTGCTTCTGCCGTTTGTTTCCGATAAAACGCTGCTGGGTGTGGCCGTCCTTTTAATTGCCATGCCTGTCGCGGCAAATATCGTGCTGCTTTCTGAAGAATACAAAGTGGACTCAACACTTGCCTCGCAGGGAGTGTTTCTTTCCACGCTTCTCTGTCTTATCACGATACCGGCCCTTGAATTCCTGCTCTTTTAAGTAGGTACTGCCAGTTTTCGTTTTGGGTAAGTCCCGCAGGGTTCAGGTATATTTCCTGAAAGGTATTTTCCTGATCTACGGCGAATCCCTCTATCAGAGGTATATTGTATGGCAAAAAACACGATGGAATTGTTCAACGATGAAGCCCCCGAGGTGGCGGCTGCGTTCAACAACCTGATCATGGCAGTTGTAAAAAGGCCGGCACTTGATGCAAAGACCAAGCAGCTCATCTATATCGCGATGAAGGCAGCAATGGGGGACGACGCGGCAGTAAAAGCCCATATCCCCATGGCCCGGGCGGCGGGGGCTACCCGCGAAGAAGTCATCGATGCGATCCTTATGACCGTAACAGTGTCAGGAATCCGGGGTGTTGCCCATTGCCTGCCGGACGCGGTAGAGCAGTTTGAGAACTGATCTTTTTTATTTTGGAGAAATCCAGGTTTTTCAAGAATTTACAATTGAATGTGAATACGAGTGAAAGCGATTTTCGTGATTTTTTTATAATCAGGTAATTTGACTCTGATCGAGAGTTGGTTGTAAAATATCTTTGTGTACTTCATGGCACATCAATAACCAAAATCACTATTACAATCTCCTTACCCTGCCTCGAAGAGGCCCTTATGCGGGGCGCACCATCTCCTCCATATATGTTGTCAGAGTTCTGGATTATTCATGAAAACACACCATTTAATATCTCAAACACGGGGGGTCGTATCATGATCATGCATGACCCCCCTCAATACGATCCGCCATTTTCAAGGCCAAAAAAAGGTATTTTCACGCCATAGGGTATCGCAAGAAAAACGGCCGAAAATCCGGATGGTGGTGGGGGGTCGTACCTTTTTTGCACGGTTCCGATAAAGGGAATTTTCACGATCCGTGAGATCCCGGTTCAGGCAGGATTCAGCTCAGGCTCTCTTCACAAAAATGTCCCTGCTACCCGAGCCTGAACCGGCTAAAACGCATAACAAGGTAATACAAACCGGCCCGGATTAATACCCAAACAACAGGGGGGTCATACCCATTTAGGGTGCGACCCCCCCATTAGATATGACCCTGCAATCACCCATGTACCCGAAACGGGGAGCAGGCTCAGTCGTGTCCAGACTTTTTTTTAAGAAAAAAAGATTAGAGAATTTTTACCCCGGCAGTCGGCCCGGGTTTGCATTCGTAGACGTCAGTGATCTTTACGATGAGAAGCGACCGGGCGGGAAGGGCAGGGTTCTTTACGTTGAGCTTTGCCTTCATCTCGTCATACTCCTTGCCGTTTGTCTTGAGGGTAACAAGACCTTTGATCTGGAAACAACCCTTGATTTCCGGGCCCCATACAAAGAGCGCGATCTTCGGGTTAGCCTTGATGTTGTTGAGCGTCTTTGTCATGAAATTGTCCGTGATCCAGATCGTGTCATCGCTGACGAGTTCGACGATCCCGACAGGAACCACGTTTGGAACGCCGTCCTTTGATGCCGTTGCAACCGGGAAGACCTTCATCTTGAGGAAGGCCTCTTTCATCTCTGGGGTTAATTTCACCATGGTGAATGCACCAACAAACCCTTCTTGCATCCGGGTCGTATATATTTTGGCGTCCGGAATATGCATCACGATTTTTCGATCACCCGGTTTTTGCTTCGGCCCCGGCTTTCCCGCAGGTAGCTGACGAAACGGTTTTACGGTCTTACCGGCAAAGTCACTTAATCACGTGAAACCATGACCCGGTCACTGACAACTTACGAAGATGCCGTCGCCTTCCACGGGCATACCTGCCCGGGCCTTGCGCTTGGCTACCGTGCGGTAGAATATGCAATAAAACGTCTCAATACGGGAAGGTCCGAAGACGAGGAACTGGTCGCCATTGTCGAAAACGATTCCTGCGGGGTCGATGCGGTCCAGGCAATCGCCGGCTGTTCGGTGGGAAAGGGCAACCTTATCATGAAAGATATCGGGAAGCACGCTTATACGTTCATCAACCGGAAGACCGGGACCGCCATCCGGCTTGTCCAGCGGCCCGAACCGCTCACGGAACGGCTCGATCCTGCGGTATCGGCCCTGCGAAAGAAAGTAACAAGCGGGAAGGCAACACCGGCCGAAATCAAAGAATTCCATGAACGCCAGGCCGGCGTGATTGACAGGATCTTAACGATTCCCTTCAACGAGCTCTTCATCGAAAAAGAAGCCCGGTCGGAAATTCCCGAACGGGCACGGATATCGGGTTCGGTGCAGTGCGCAGTCTGCGGGGAAATCGTAGCTGAACACCGGGCCCGGGTAAAAAACGGGAAAATCGTCTGCATTCCCTGTGCCGGAGAATACAACCGGGGATGGTAACCCCTTTTTACTCTTTCCTGTGACATACTGTTCTGGTAAATTTATCTCATTTCCGGATCCAGTACCCGGTAACGGTGAAAACTAATGGGCACAACAGACGGTTTACAGGGCATTGTCGCCGCATACCTTGCCTCCCCGAAAGGCCAGCAGACAATTCGTTCTTTTCTTGAATCGCCACAAGGCAAGGAAGCCATCGATTCGTACCTTGCGACTCCCGGGGGACAGCAGATGGCCCGGATCCTCCTCCTGCGGTCTCTTGACAGCCTTAATATCGCAAACGACGTCAAGGATATGATCCGCACGGCCCTTGCAGACCCGGAAAAATCCAAAAACAACGCATAAAACGATCGCAAAGCATCTAATTTTTGTTTACTCACCCTCCCACGTTTGAAGATAGGTTCCGGAATGTCCCACAATCTATGGAGTTCCTGTCATTTGTGCGAAAGGAAATCGAAGTGTACCGCAACCACAGCGATGAATACGGGTACCAGTTCTTCCTGCTCAAAAAACCGGCCTGATGCCGGGCGGGATTGCCGTGGGGATACACTACCTATTCCCTTTTACTCTTTGAGTATCCCAGTTATTAACGAGAATTATCAGTTTGATTTTCACGAGATTCCGTTATGACATCCCCGGTTTTTTCTTCACCACTCAAAACCCGGTTCCGGCCCGGTGAGATTACAGCGTTGTGCGATGCAGCGATCAGCACCGCAACCGCCTCGCTTGCCCGTATTGCCGCACTGCCACAAGAAGAGCGATCCATAGATACCACCCTGCTTGCGTTTGAGACCGCAATTGCGGACTTTGGCGACGCCACCCTGCCCCTCACTCTCATGGGATACGTCTATCCGGATCCGAAAATTTCTGCAGAAGGTTCAGCATGCGAGGAAAAATCGGGAATGTTTGTCGTGAGCGTCTATACCCGCCGCGATCTTTACGACGCGATAAAAACAAGCACCCCCCGGACCCCGGAAGAGTCCCGGCTCCTGTCTGAAACCCTCCGGCAGTTCCGGAAAAACGGCCTTGCCCTGCCCGATGACCGGCTTGCGGTTGTTCGGGCCAAAAAAGAACAAATCACAAAACTTGAGGTCGCGTTTACCGCAAACCTCAACAATGATACAAGTTCTGTAGAATTTACCGCAGCAGAACTCGATGGAGTCCCGGACGAGGTACTTGCCACGTTTGCCCGGACAAAAGACGGCGTGTACCGGGTGACCACCAAGTACCCGGATTACATCCCGGTGATGCAGAGCGCAAAAAACAGCGGGACAAGAAAACGCCTGTATTCTGTATTTGTCAACCGGCAGGCGGAGGCTAATACCCGGCTCCTTACTGAAGCAATAACTGTGCGGAGAGAGTGTGCACGGGAATTAGGCTATGGGAGCTGGGCAGATTTCCGGCTCGACGGCCGCATGGCAAAGAGCACCGGCACGGTGCTTACCTTCCTTGACGGGTTAAAAGAACCATTAAAGGAAAAGATCCGGTCTGACCTTGCCGGGCTGCTTAATCTTAAAAAGGAACTGGAACCAGGAGCAGACCGGGTCGAGCCGTGGGATCTGGCATATTTGACCGAACAGGAACGGAAACGTAAGTTCGCTCTTGACAATGAAGCCATCCGGAAGTATTTCCCGTTCGAACGTGTCGTGCACGGGATGTTTGATTGTTTCGGCCCCCTCTTCGGGGTCCGGTTTGCCGAGGAAAAAGATGCGGATGTCTGGGCTACCGGGGTAAAACTGTACCGGGTTATCAACGCCGCTGACGAACAGACGCTTGCGTTTATCTATCTCGACATGTTCCCCCGGGACGGAAAATACGGGCACATGATGATGGTGCCGCTGATCGCCGGGCGGAGAAAGGGATCTGATTATACGGTGCCAGTTACTGCCATTGTCGGTAACTTCCGGGCACCATCCGGGGAAATCCCCTCGCTATTAACCCATGATGATGTCGAGGGGCTCTTCCACGAGTTCGGCCACGCGCTCCACGGCAGCCTGACGCGGGCACCCTACGCCAGCCTCGCGGGATCGAGTGTTGAATGGGATTTTGTCGAAACTCCTTCGCAGACGCTTGAAAACTGGGCATGGGAACCGTCAGTGCTCGATGCCATATCCGGCCATTACAGGCACCCGGAGGAAAAACTCCTGGCGGCGCTCCGCGACCGGATCATCGCCGCACGTGACCTTGATGCCGGCCTGAAATATACCCGGATGCTTGTTATCTCGACCGAGGACATGACGTTTCATACCGCAGACGGCCCGGTCGATGTTACGGCTGTTTCAGACTCAACCTACAAGGACCTGATGGGCATCCCGCCGCTTGCAGGGGGCCATGAACCTGCGACCATCGGCCACTTTATGGGCGGGTACGATGCGGGGTATTACAGTTACCTCTGGGCCGAGGTCTATGCCTTAAACGTATTTGCCCGGTTCAAAAAAGAGGGCCTTTTCAATGCCGCCACCGGCGCAGCTTACCGGCAGTGGATCCTCGAACAGGGTAACATGCAGGACGGGACTGTCCTTCTAAGAGGATTTCTGGGAAAAGAGCCCGGCATGGACGTCTTCTACGAACGGCTGCATATACGGCCACCCGCCCCGGCAGTGCAACCGTCATCGTCTCACAATTCCGGTAATCATGGGACGACCTGAAGCGTTCCTCTTATCACCCCCGCGCCCCAATCATGTGAGTGTGACACGGGAACCGCCGGTAAAAAAGTACCTCTACTGGTGCGACCGGTGCAACGTCCCGCTGATTGGAAGGACGTGTGCCTGCGGCGCGGATGGCCGGGAGATCGAACTCCTCCAGCCGTACGATGTACGCCCGGCGCTCGCGGCAGACATGAAATTAATAAAAAATCTCGTCCGCGAACAGTTCGGCAACGTCCCCGTCCAGTCCGTTCTCCTCCTCAATAAGACCGGAGGCGTGGACCGGTCGGATCTCGTGCTCGCCCACGGGCACCGGTTCGGCTGGCTCGCTTTTGATCCTGTAGCGCGGAAGTTCACGTTCGATCTCTCCCCGGACGCACTGCCGTATGTCCTCAAGCACGTGACAAAGGGGGTAATCGACCTTGAGACCGGTATCGACACTCCCGGAGGGGCCGGGAGGATGGGAGGGAAGAAGTTCCGGCTCAAAGAGTCCCGGCCTGACGGGACCTATATCGTGAAATTCAAAAACCGTTTCGGGACCGGTGTGGTAAAGGACGGGCAGGTCCGGGTAAAGGAACTTGTTCCGGTCGATCACCGCACCGGGAAAAACCCGGACTGGGCGCAGGTCATCCAGCAAAACCGCTACCACTTAAAAAATCTCGAACGGTATTCCGTCCGCATGATAAAGCAGCATATCCACGACCGGCCGAAGTGCAACGTCTCGTTCTCGGGGGGCAAGGACAGTACGGCAGTGCTCACGCTTGCAAGAAAAGCCGGGGTAACGGAAGCATTCTTCCTCGATACCGGTATTGAATTCCCAGAAACCATCGAGTTTATCAAATCGCAGGGCGTCCCGATAATCGAGAAGGCCGGGGACTTCTGGCAGGCAGTGGAGAAGGCCGGTCCGCCCGGGAAGGACAACCGGTGGTGCTGCAAGCTCCTGAAACTGCGCCCGCTCAAACTCCACCTTGCGGAGATTGGCGCATGTGTTACCGTGCAGGGGAACCGGTGGTATGAATCATGGAACCGGGCGGCGCTTGAAGAGACCAGCCAGAACCCGGCAAACCCCCTCCAGCTCAATATCTCGCCGATCCGGAACTGGCGGGCTCTTGAGGTGTTCCTCTATCTCTGGTGGCAGAAAGTGCCCATAAACCCGCTCTACGAAAAAGGGATCGAACGGATCGGGTGCTATGTCTGCCCATCGATGCTTGAAAGCGAGTACGAGGATCTCAAAACCATGCACCCGGATTATGCACAACGCTGGGATGCAGTTCTTGCCGCGTATGCAAAAAAGAAGGGACTTCCCGAAGCCTATACGAAATGGGGGCTCTGGCGCTGGAAAGCACTTCCGCCAAAGATGCGGGAGCTCTGCCGGGACCGGGGGATCCCGGTGCGGGACGATTATACGCTTCAGGCAGAACCCTCGGCAGAACGGGAAGAACCAGTTGAAATAACAGGAGAGAGAACGATGGAAACAAAGATGGCATCACAGGAAACCGGGGAATATCCGGTTGAAGAGATCCGCAGGGACTTTCCTATTCTCGGAGATATTATTTATCTGGATAATGGGGCGACCAGTTTCTCTCCCGAACCCGTGATCGCGGCGATGGTCGAGTTCGAGCACCGGTACCGGGCAAACGTTGGCCGGGGAGTCCACCGGCTCACCAGTATCGCAAGCCAGCGGTACTGGCACGCCCACGAGAAGGTCGCGGAGTTTATCGGCGGCAAAAACGGCGTCACGGTCTTTACGAAAAATACAACCGAATCGGTGAACATGGTCGCGCAGGGGTTGGGCTGGAATCCCGGCGACCATGTCATCACGACAATCCTTGAACATCACTCCAACCTACTGCCGTGGAGGAGGCTTGCCCGGCAGGGTGTTGCCACAGATATTATCGGGATTAATCCTGATTACTCGCTCGACCTTTCCGCGCTGGAACAGGCAATCACCGGCTCCACCCGGATTGTGGCTGTCACGCACGCATCAAACGTGCTAGGTGTCGTGACGCCGGTAAAGGAAATCGCGAAGATCTGTCACGATCATGGCGTCCTCCTCCTTGTTGATGGGGCGCAGGCTGCCCCGCACTTGCCGGTGGACGTGAGCGATCTTGGCTGCGATTTCTACTGTTTTTCCGGCCACAAGATGCTTGGACCGACCGGCACCGGGGTGCTCTGGATGAAGGAACCCGTTATCGAGCCGTTTGTCCTTGGCGGCGGCATGGTCGAATCGGTCACCGCTGACAGTTACACGCTGGCGCAGGGCTACCAGCAGTACGAAGCGGGAACGCCCAATATCGCGGGGGGAATCGGCCTTGGAGCTGCGGTGGACTATCTCAATAAGATCGGGATGGAAAAAGTCCACCGGTATGAAACTGACCTTACCACCCGGCTTCTCGCGGGTCTTTTTGAAAACAAAAAAGTCCACGTATACGCCCCCCAAAAACCGGAAAACCGGATAGGCGTTGTCTCATTTACCGTCGATGGTTTCCACCCCCATGAAGTGGCACAGCAGCTTGATGAGGTAGCTGATATCATGGTCAGGTCCGGCCACCACTGCTGCCAGCCGCTCATGGAGAGACTTGGACTGCCAAACGGGACTGCCCGGGCAAGCCTTGCACTCTATAATACCCGGCAGGAGATCGACATGCTTGTGGCAACTCTCGAAGAACTCCCCCGGTAAAGCCGCATGTGGCAGCCCGGGCCCGTGAACTTTTTTTGTTTTTCAAAAAGATGGCCTTGCCGCTCTGCCACGGTTTAATACGGGATATATCGTATGTGATAATATACAACCTGCGCAAGCGTTCCTAAGCAAAAAGGTCCTGTGATACGGTATGGACAACCAGATCTTTTCCGACATCTTTTCAAGGGCAAGGGCGTGCCGCCCCCTTGTCCATCATATCACCAACTACGTAACGGTCAACGACTGTGCCAACATTACCATCTGCGCCGGTGGTGCGCCGGTGATGGCGGATGCCCGCGAAGAGGCGGGGGAAATGGCAGGCTTTGCCGGCGCTCTCGTGCTCAACATCGGGACGCTCAACCCGGGGATCATCGAGAGCATGATTGTTGCCGGGAAAGCGGCAAACGACCGTAAGATCCCGGTGATTCTTGACCCGGTCGGGGCGGGTGCGACTCGGCTCCGGACCGAAAGCACCCGGCGCCTGCTTGACGAGCTGGAAATTGCCATTATCAAGGGAAACGCCGGGGAGATCGGCGTGCTTGCCGGTGCCGATGCAAAAGTCCGGGGCGTCGATTCCGCAGGGTTAAGTGGCGATCCGGTAACCATTGCCCGGACATTTGCCTGCGATACCGGTATCACGGTCGTGATGAGCGGCGCAACCGATATTGTGACCGACGGAAAACGTGTGTTTCTGGTGGAAAACGGTCACCCGATCATGGGCGGCATCTCCGGGACCGGCTGCATGGCATCGTCGGTAACCGGTGTCTGCGCAGCAGTCACGCCGGACAGGGTTATGGCAGCGGCAACCGCCCTTGCCGCTTTCGGGATTGCCGGGGAACGGGCAGCGACAAAAAGCAAGGGCCCCGGAACATTCAAACCGGCGCTCTTTGATGAAATGGCAGCGCTTACCCCGGATGATATTCTTGCAGGTGCACGGGTGAGGTCTGCCTGAACCAAACGTTATGAAACTCGACCTTTACGTCATTACGGATGAGACGGTGGCAGCCGGGCGCACCCACGCAGAGATCGCCCGGCGTGCCTGCGAAGGGGGAGCTGATGCAATCCAGCTCCGGGACAAGTCATGCGGGATGCGGGAACTCTGCCGCACCGGCCGGGAGATCCGGGAGATCACAAGAAAATCCGGGGCACTTTTTATCGTGAACGACCGGCTGGACGTCGCGCTTGCCTGCGGGGCGGACGGGGTGCATCTCGGTCAGGACGATATGCAGGTAGAAACAGCCCGTCAGCTGGCGCCCCGCTCGTTTATTATCGGGGTATCGGTCGGAAACGCTGCCGAAGCGGCTGATGCGGAACGGGCAGGGGCAGATTACGTGGCGGTAAGCCCGGTCTTTTCCACGACTTCCAAGGATAATGCCGGCCCCGGCCACGGGTTGTCCACATTAAGGGAAATCAAAAAGGCAGTCTCAGTTCCGGTCGTGGCGATTGGCGGTATCAGCCGCACGAATGTGCACGATGTGATCCATGCGGGTGCAGACAGTGCAGCCGTGATCTCGGCAGTCGTCGGGCAACCGGATATTACCGCCGCTGCCCGGGACCTCAAAGACATGATCGCTGCGGCAAAACGGGAGCGTGTGCAATGACTGGCAATCGTCCCCGTTTTGTGCTTCACGAGCATTTCTCGCAGCATCATCATTTCGACTTCCGGCTGGAACGGGACGGCGTGCTCGTAAGCTGGGCTGTCCCAAAAGGCCTGCCGGAAACACCCGGAGAGCGCCGGCTTGCCATCGCTGTTGAAGACCATGACCTTTCCTACGGCGACTTCGAAGGGAATATCCCTGAAGGGGAGTACGGAGCCGGCGAGATAAAAATTGCGGATGCCGGCACGTACGATACCCTTCTGTGGACCGGCGACCGGATCGAGGTTATGCTGCACGGCCGGAAATTTTCGGGAAAGTACGTCCTCTTCCGGTTCAAAAAAGCCGGGGAGAATAACTGGCTTGTCCTGAAGGGGAAAGAGCCTTAACAATAAACTCCATGAGATTTACCGATTCGACACCTTTCAGAGACATCATTTTTTCAGTGAGTGCCTTCAACTGCTCACCTACTCCCTGGACAAGGATTACTTCAAGGCACCGTTCGTGAGTGACATGTGAATGAAGGGAGACCTTGATAATGTCGTGGAATTCATGCTGGATTTCAGTGATGGTTTCGATCGGGAACAAAATTCCCGCAGGCCTCTATTTTTTTATACGGATACGATCACCCAAGAGTAGGGAGGGTTTTAGTCATGACCGCGATTTTGCAGGGCAGGGACCGGCTTAATCTACCAGTTCACGGACTAACCGACAGTCCAGGCACTCCTGGCATTCAAATTCGAGCGTCGAGTGCCGAATCCTGAACTGCTCCAGTCGTGCTTTAATCTCCGTTTTGATCTGCTCGATCTCCCTGACATCCTTCCCGCAGCAGTACATGTGGGCGTCAAGCACGTTGATGTTCGAGCAGAGTACCCAGAAGTGGACATTGTGGACACCGGATACACCCGGCACGGATTCCATTGCCGCAATCACATCATGTATGGACACATCACGGGGCGTGAACTGGAGAAGGATCCGGAATGCATCATTTAAAATTGATATGGACGAGACGAGAATTACAACCGCAATGACTACACCGAGAACCGGATCGACAAAGGTCTGGCCGGTAAGTGCAATCCAGAGCGCTGCCAGGATTACAGCCACCGAAGAAAGCGTATCGCCCAGCACATGTAAAAAAGCGCTGCGGATGTTGAGATCATGACTGCCATGAAGGAAGTACGCGGCGGCAAGGTTTGCAACAAGACCAATGACCGCAATAACAAGCATAGTGGTGCTGTTAACCGGCCGGGGATTTGCAAAACGGTCGATGGCCTGCCAGATAATAAGCCCGCTCACCGCGATTAAAAGCAGGCCGTTTATGATTGCAGCTGCAATTTCGATCCGGTGATAGCCGAACGTCTTTGTGGGTGTCGGTAGCCGTTCGGCGATGACCATTGCGCCAAGCGAGAGCATGAGCGCGACGGAATCCTGGAGCATATGGGCCGCATCACCCAGAAGGGAGAGGGATCCGGAAATAACACCGCCGATCACTTCAGCGACAAAGATCGTGGAGGTAAGAGCGATTGCCAGTTTCAGCGGTTTTTTGTTTGAATGGTTTTTTCGGGCGTGGTCATGTTCATCCATGGTTTTCCTGCCGTTCTGCTTAAAGTATGAGCAGAAATGAGGGGTATCCTGTTAACAGGTAGTATCAATTTTATAGTTGATAAGCCGGAACGTAACGATAGGGAGAGATAGTATCCATGAAGAAACCAGAAGAACCGGGAAACGAGATCTGTTTTTGCCCGCTCTTCGGCCTCTTGGATGTTGTCGCCAAGAAATGGGCGCTTTTAATTATCGCGATTCTTGGGAACGAAGGGTCGAAAGGCTTCAACGAATTAAAAAACGAACTTGGCAGCATCAGCCCGAAAACGCTTTCGGACACGTTGAAGAACCTTGAACGGATCAGTCTTGTGGACCGGAAAATCCTGCCGACATCACCTCCAACGACACAGTACTCGCTGACTGGTGACGGGAAGGAACTGCGGGAGCACCTGATCCCGCTGCTTGTGTGGGTGTCAAAACGGGGGGCTGAAGATCTTCCCGGCTGCCCGATCAGGATGAGAAATTCCGGGACCAAAAAATAGGACTACGGACGAGATAAAAAAACGGTCCGGGCAAAAATAGCATGACAGGTAATGTGCAGCATATTGCCGGTTTCTGTAAAGAAGATTAGGATGCTTTTGTTTTATACGATTTCCAGACACCTGCCATGTATTAGGGAACAATTTTGTTCCTGAAAAATATCCAAACTGCGAGCCCGGATACCGGATTCCCTCCGGATGTACCGTAAAATCCGGTTCCGTCGGATCATGCCGGAGGGGATACCTCCCCAAAAACAGCAGTATTTGGGGGGTAAGGTAAGGGACACCCTCCCCAAAAAACACCCCTTATCCTGACGGCAGGACCGGCCTTTGTTACAACAAACATTCTTTCGTCGGAGATTTCCCAGGGCATCCCTTAACCTGGATGTCCCGATACACCCGAAGTTGCAAAAAATGCCGAATTCCGGTACACATTTTTGGGATTAGAGCCATATCAAACCCGGATTGCCGGATTTACAGATAAATCATGCTTCGATTGTACGCTAATAGTCGCTTTACGAACAAAGAATGAGAAACCGGATCGGAAAGGTGTACATAAAACAGGAAAAACAGGGATTTTGGGGATCGCCATTTCCAAAAGGGTGCAACCGCCCATTTTTCCTGCGACGCCGGCATCTGCCGTGGCGACTGTTTTGGGGAAACCGGTCCGCATGAAGAAAAGAGCAACCCTTCGCAACAGAACCGGCATTCGAAGATTATAAAAAACCTTAACAAACCGAAACAACGGATCTGATCGCAATGAAACATTCTCCAGTATTCGCATTTGTTATTTTTTTTGCGGCCCTCTGCCTTGTGGCAGTCCCGGCGCTTGCGGCGACATTAAACGCGACATCACTCTCAGAACGCACCGTGACTGACGATTACGGTACGACAGTAACGATCCACGGGACACCTGAACGGATCGTCTCGCTCGCCCCGACCAACACCGAGATCCTTTTTGCGCTTGGCCTTGGTGACCAGGTGGTCGGGGATACCGATTACTGTGATTACCCGGCCGAAGCGGCAGAAAAATCCAAAGTCGGGGGCTATAGCACGGTTAGTGTTGAGAAGGTTATCCTGTTAAAACCGGACCTTGTTGTTGCATCTGAAGGAAACGGGGCTGAACTGATCCACCACTTAAAAGAGCTCAACATGACCGTGATTGTCACGAAACCGAAAAATGTTGACGGGATCTTAAACGATATTACGTTTATCGGAAATGCTGCCGGTGCTGATGAAAACGCGACGGCACTTGTCGCTTCGCTTGCTGCACGTATCAACAACACTGAAAAGAATGCTTCGGCACTTGCAACGCACCCGAAGGTCGCCCATATCATCTGGAACGAGCCCATCTACGGGAGCGGGAACGGCACATTCCAGGACGAGCTTATCACGATGGCCGGGGGAAGGAACGCATTTGCGGATAAGAACGGTTACGCCACTATCGGCATTGAGGATTTCATCGCGGCAGACCCGGATATTTTGATTGTGAATTCCGGTTCGGGTATGGGCGGCAGCGAAAATTCCATTGCACAGTATTTCAAGAATGAGACACGGTTTTCAAATGTCGCAGCGATCAAAAACCATCAGGTCTACGTAATTGATTCCAGCACGGTCGACCGGGCAGGACCCCGGATTGTTGATGCGCTCGAAATCATAGCCGGAGACATCCATGCTGCCGCCGCTTTGGCACCTGCCGGGACTCCAGCGCAGAAGACACCGGGCTTTGAAGTCGTACCGGCGCTTATGGCACTAGCGGCCGTGATAATTGTTGCGGCACGGAGAATGAGATAATCCCGGTCCGGATCCACCAGGTATCCCCCTGATACAAAATTGACGGGATGCTCCGGCCCCCCAATAGATTTTTTAGGGGTGACGAAGGTGTTCCAGAATTTTTTCAATTTCTGCCGTGAACAGGGAAAAATCCCCGATATTTTCCGAAAGAAGGCGAAACGCAAGAGCGTCGTCAATTGCCCCGTACCGGTGGACAACAATATTCCGGAACCCTCTCATCGCACGTATCTTTTCCTGCATATCCGGTGTGATCAACCCCTTATCCACCAGATGCAGGAGGATATCCTCATCTTCTCCGGGGATACCCAAATCGAAATCTGTATTCAGGATAGCGCAGATATCAAAGACATCCTCAATGGCAAATTCAATCCTCTTGTAGATGCCGTCCTTTACAAGCCCCAGGTTCCGGAATTCTTTTTCACTTTTTAGCTGCCGGTGGACGAATCAGTGTACGATGCTTTCGGCAGGATTTCCGCAGGCTTACGCGTAACAGGAAACTCCATAGGAGATTTCGATGAAGTGATCGCTGCACTTGCACTCTGCAACGACAGGGCAATCATAACCCGGGATCGCCATTTTGAAAAAATCCCTCGCCTTTCCGTGATACCCTATTAAGGAGTATACCTTATTTTCCAAAAACCAACACTATTTTAGTTAAATCAACTCCAATTTATTCACATGCAGAAGGGGTACGCGGCCATTATCGTCCTGTTTGTGGTCGCAGTGGCAACGGTCGTAATCTGTACCGGCATCGGGCCGACCGGGATCATAGGTCCGGGCATCTCCGGCAGCGATACCGCATCGCTCGTCCTCTTTGACGTCCGGCTGCCCCGGGTTATCGCCGCGATGCTTGTCGGGGCCGGACTTGCAGCTGCCGGTGTCGTAATGCAGGGACTTTTCCGGAATTCCATGGCAGACCCGTACCTCCTTGGCACGTCTTCCGGTGGAGCGCTTGGTGCGGCACTTGCAATCGTCTGTCTTGGCGGGGCGTTCCACGGCCTCCTCGCGTTTATCGGCTGCCTGGCCGCATCGTTTATTGTCTACGGTCTTGCGCAGAACGCCGGCCGCGTGCAGGTGGAGCACCTGCTGCTCACCGGCATTGCAGTCTCGATGTTTTTTGCCGCCATCCTCTCCGCCGTCATGTACTCCTCGGGCCAGAACCTGCACCAGATCCTCTTCTGGCTGCTCGGGGGGTTCTGGAATATTTCGTGGAGTGACGTAACGCTCGGCCTTGTTATCCTGCCGGCCGCATTCTGTCTCCTCCTCTTTTCCCGTGAACTTAACATCTTCTCGATGGGGGAAGATGATGCGACCCATCTCGGCGTCAACACCGAGCGCCTCAAGATCGTTTTACTTGGCATAAGCTCGCTTATCACCGGCATCGCGGTCGCAATTGCCGGCTGTATCGGGTTTGTCGGCCTTATCACGCCTCATGTCGTTCGGCTTGTCGTCGGCCCTGACCACCGGTTCCTGCTCCCGGCCGCCATGCTTGCCGGCGGGATCCTCCTTGCGCTCTCGGATACCGTGGCCCGGACCGTAGGTAACGAGATGCCGGTCGGTATTGTCACTGCGTTTCTTGGCGCTCCGTTTTTCATCTGGCTCCTTAAAAGGAGGTATGCCGCATGATCGAACTTGCCGGCCTTGACGTGAACTATGGGGCACAAAAAGTGCTCGACACGATCACGCTTGAGGCAAAAAAGGGCGTCTTTGTCGGGATCATTGGCCCGAACGGATCGGGAAAGACCACGCTTTTAAAGGCGATCAGCCGGGTCATCACACCATCAGGCGGGATAATCCGGCTTGACGGGCTGCCGGTTGCAGATCTCTCCAGCCGCGAATTTGCCCGGTCGGTTGCAGTTGTCCCGCAGGATACGCATGCCGGTTTTGACTTTACTGTCCGTGACGTCGTGTTGATGGGAAGATACCCCCATCTCAACCGGTTTTCACGGGAAACTGAAGCAGACCTTGCAGCCTGCGACCGGGCGATGGCACTGACCGGCATAACACATTTGTCCGGCCGTTCAATCAATGCAATCAGCGGTGGTGAACTCCAGCGAACGATCATTGCACGGGCACTCGCACAGGAACCCCGCCACCTCCTGCTGGACGAAGCGACCTCGCACCTTGATATCAGCCACCAGGTGGATATTCTTACTACCATTAAACAACTGTCCACGGAGATCGCGGTGATCGGAGTCTTCCATGACCTCAACCTCGCCGCGTATTTCTGCGACGAGATTATTGTACTGAAAAACGGGAAGATCGAAGCAGCGGGAACTCCTGCTGTCGTGATCACGCCTAAAACCCTGCATGATGTGTTTGATATCGATGCATCGGTAAGCGTCCACCCGGTGACCGGAAAACCTCTTGTCGTGCTGCTCCCGCAATCACAGGAAATCGCACGGACAAACCACCGCGTGCATGTCATTTCCGGTGGCGGGACCGGCGCTGAAATCATCCGGGTCCTGCACCGGGCCGGGTGCCGGGTAACAACCGGTGTGCTTGCCATGAACGACACAGACTACGCGGCGGCAACTGAACTCGGGATTGCCTGCATCACGGAGCCGCCATTCTCGCCCATTACTGAGCGCTCGACTTCTGCGCTTGCCGCACAAATCAGAGAGGCAGACGTTGTTGTCCTTACAGCGGCGCCGGTCGGTGCGGGAAATCTCGATAACCTCCGCATTCTTGCAGAGGCAGATGACACGCCTGTACTCTTCCTTTCCGATGACGGCCGGGCTGAAGTCCCGGACTACACGAACGGAAAAGCCGGTGCGTTTCTTGACAGTATGAAAGGTTCCGGCCGGCTCACTGTTGTTTCGGGACACGAACTGGTAAACCGCTGTACCGGGGGAAATTACAAATGACACATCACACACGCTACGGATGCTCAACATTCTGCTGCATGGACCTTTCGCTTGAGGAAGCGCTAGCTCTGGTGCGGGAGAAGACCGACCGGATCGAGATTGTCTCGGAAGGCTTCCACGATCTCTTCCGGTATCACGAGGCCTGTCATGCGATTGACGCCCGGTACTCGGTGCATGCTCCGCTCTCGGACATCAACCTCGCAAGCACGAACGACCGGATCCGCTGTGCCGGGATTGATGTGATAGACGCACTTGCGGAAATCTGCGACAGCATCCACGCGGAAACGCTTGTAGTGCACCCGGGCTATTTCCCGTACGCGAACATGCAGGCTATCTCCCGCGACGCGCTGCTCCAATCGCTTGACGCGATCTCTTCACTCCAGCAGGAGCATGACGTAAGAATCGGGATCGAGAACATGGGCGCGTGGGAGTGCCTCCATTTCAGGAAGCCGGATCTCCTGCCGGAACTGGAGCAGCGGGATATCGGTTTCGTGCTCGATATAGGCCACGCCCGGCTCAACAACGAACTTGAGACATTTGCCCGCAGGAGCCGACCCTGCCACATCCACCTCCACGACAACTGCGGGAAAAACGATGACCATGCTCCGTGCGGGACCGGTACGATAGATTTTGCCGCACTCCTCCCGCTTCTCCCGGACGATGCGTCGCGGGTGATCGAGTGCTCGGACATTGCAGCGTACGAGAAGAGCGTGGCATACCTTTCATCGCTTGAAAAATGAGAGGGGCTGACACCCGGATAAACCGGTGCAACCGACAGATTATACCCCACAAAATGGCAAACGACATGAATATGCAACGCGAGATCCCCCGGGTCCTCGTCGCCGGCACCCACAGCGGCTGCGGCAAGACAACGATCGCCACCGGCCTGATGGCAGCGCTTGTGGCCCGGGGCCTGACCGTCCAGCCGTTCAAGACCGGGCCGGACTTCATCGACCCCTCACACCACACGCTCATCTGCGGCCGGCCGTCACGGAACCTCGACATCTGCATGATGGGCGAGGCCGGGATCAAACGGACCTTTGCCGACAATTCAGCCGGCGCTGACATCGCGGTGATCGAAGGCGCCATGGGACTCTTTGACGGGCGCGAGGGTTCCGATACCGCAAGCGCGGCACATGTGGCCCGGGTGCTCGGCGCCCCCGTGATCCTTGTCGTGGACGTTCAGGCGGTCTCGCGCAGCATCCATGCAACCATCAAAGGATTCCGGGATTTCGATCCCCGGGTGAAGATTGCCGGCGTTATCTACAACCGGGGCGGCAGCGACCGGCACCGGCAGATGATCGCAGAGGAAGAGTATGTCCCCGCGCTCGGCTGGGTACCCCGGCAGCCGGATGCAGAAGTAAAGAGCCGTCACCTCGGCCTGCTTATGGCCAGCGAGTCACCGGCGCTCAAGACATACGGCAGTGTAATTGCGGGTACCTGCGACCTCGACCGGATCCTTTCGATTGCCCGGGCGGCCCCGCTGCTCGAACTGCCAAAAACCGCCGCACTAAAAACCCGGCCGGCAAAAAACCGCCCGGTCATCGCGGTCGCACGGGATACAGCGTTCTGCTTCTATTACCAGGACAATCTTGACCGGCTCGCCCGCGCCGGCGCGGAGATCCGAACGTTTTCCCCGGTGGCCGGCGAGGTGCCTGAGGCGGATGCCATATACATCGGCGGGGGATACCCGGAGCTTCACGCAGCGGCACTTGAAAAATCAAAATGCACGAAGGCCATCCGCACTCTTGCGGAAGGGGGCATACCGATCTATGGCGAGTGCGGCGGACTCATGTATCTCTGCCAAACGCTTGACACAGATAACCGGACATACGCGATGGCTGGCATCCTTCCGGGCCGGGCAGTCATGACAAAAAAACTCCAGGCGCTCGGGTACGTGAAGGGATCGTTTGTGGACCGGCCGGGATTTTGGACCGGGCCGCTCAAAGTCCGGGGCCACGAGTTTCACTACTCCCGCGTCGAATGCGATGGCGATGCACGTTTCGCGCTGCGGCTCTCATCAGGTGCCGGCATCAATAACGGCAACGACGGGCTTACAGAATACCGCACCATCGGGACATATACCCACGCGTACTTCAGCGATGCATTTTGCAAAAAATTCGTTGCGGCTGCGGCAGCATACCAGAAGGCACAGGGGAGACAGTGACATGGAACACGACACGCTCTGTCCCTGTGCGGCCAATGCCCTCTTTGGTATCCAGAAGATCATGGTCGCTGGAAAACCGGTCGGGATTACCGGGCTTCCCGCCGCATTTGCAGCGGTTAGTGCGAAGGGGCTCACCAGCGATGCAGAGATCGCAACCGAACTCATGCGCCGGGTGGAAAATGAGAACTACATTCCCCCGACCCTTGCGGAGGAGTATACCGCTGCGATCCTTGCCGAGTACCGGCGGCAACTGGAAGGAAAACAGTAAGAGTTTCCGACAGTGTCGTCCGGAGTCACGGCAGACCGGGACTGAGTTCCAAGCCTTTTTCTACCCGGCTTTTAAGTATTATACATCATGGATCTCCTCCTCGCGTTCATTATCACCCTCGGCCTCATCACCGCAGTCAGCCTCTGGTACCGGATCTCCCCGTTCTTCACGCTCGTCGGCGGGGCGCTCCTCTTCGGGCTCCTTACAGGCATGACTCCCGAGGCAACGCTTGAGGGGATAGTCTCCGGCCTTGGCAGGGTCTTTGCCTCGTTTGGCCTTATCATCCTCTGCGGGGCGGTGATCGCGGTGCTCCTTCAGGAGCAGCACCAGGCTGAGGAGATCGTTTCCGATATCCGGCGCGTAATAAAAAATCCCCCGGCGCTTGCCGGGTTTTCCGGATACCTCCTTTCCGTGCCGATCACCTGCTGCGTCACGGCGTATATCATGCTCCAGCCGATCCTGGACTGCCTGGAGAAGGACCGGGCAAAACGCAACGTCCTTCTCTACCTTGCCGCTGTCGGCAGCATCATCTCCTACGCACTCATCTTCCCGACACCGGTGGTCATCCCGCTCTTTTCCGCGTTTGCAGCAGGCACCAGTGCGCTGGCCTACGATGCGATCGCCATCCCGCTCTCCCTTGCCATTCTTCTTGGGGCGATCCTGTTCTACCGGTGGGTACAGCCGGGTGGCCCGGTAACCGGCGGACATGCTCCCGTATGCCTCCCGGATCTCCCGGCCACCGCAGCTCCCGGGCCCGTATGTATCCACTGGCGGGCATGGGCACCATTTGTCGCGATCCTCCTTGCCATCCCCTTCTCCTTTCTGGTTCTCGGTCTCACGCACGTGGGTGTCATCAACTTCATTATGCTTGCCGGGGCCATGACTGCCATTGCCCTTGCACCGAACACGATCCGGGCGCCAGGACTCGCAAAGAGCGCGAAACACGCCGGCATGATCATCTTTGATATCTGCGGCGCCGGGGCGCTCGGATTTGTTATCGTCAACAGCGGGTTTACCGGGCAGGCACTCCAGCAACTGACGCTTGTCGTCCCTCTCATCCTTGTCCCGTTTATCTTCGCGGCGCTGATCGAGACGGCACAGGGCTCAAGGGTAGTCACCGCTGTGATCACGGCCGAGGTCCTTGCGGGTTCGGCAGTCACTTATGCGGTCCATCCCGTCACGCTCATCCTTCTTGTCAGTGCCGGTTCGTGCATCATATCATATGTCACCGACCCGTTCTTCTGGCTCGTCCAGCGGACCACCGGGGATGAAGTCGGGACGGTCGTGAAGAACTATACCCTGCCTGTCGCGCTTGCGGGAGGTGTATTGTTCCTGGCTGCTCTCGGGCTCGAATACCTGGTGTTCCGGTAAAAAACCGGATGTGGATTACCCGGGGAGTCCCCCGTGCAGGTAATGGGCACCGGCTTGCAGCACCACTATTTTTGAAAATTCTGATTTTTCTGATAAATTTTAATATGTTGAACGATCAACAGACCCAGTACCATGACGCCACCTGCAAAGAGACCGGTGTCCGGTGCACAGCGATCTGCCCCCGCTTCCTGCGGGTGCGGCACGGGCTCCGGTTGTAAGATCGAGGCGGTACTGAGTATCGATGAGAGGGGCCAGATGGTGATCCCAAAAGATGTCCGGGAAAAGGCCGGCATCAAGACAAGCGACAAACTGGCCCTTATCAGCTGGGAGAAGGATGGCAGCGTCTGCTGCCTCGCCCTCATGAAAGTGGAAAACCTGAGCGGGGCGGTAAATGACCTGCTCGGCCCGGTGCTCCTGAAAAACGATTAAATTGCGAGATGCCCATGACAGAAAAACCCTTTGCGGAAACACAGGCAGGCTCCTGCTGCGGGAAGACTGCACAGGAACCGGCCGCTATAGTCAGGTGCTGCTGTTCCGGGCCGGCTGACAAACGCCCGGCACCGGTCATCCGGCAAACGACATCGGAGATCACGGCAAAGAACCGGTGGGATCATTTCCTTGCCCGGTGGGGCGTCAACCGGATGGGCCGTATTGTTCCCCCGGGCCTGTACCGGCTCGGGAACCCGGACAAAAATTCCCCGGTCTTTGCCTCCGCGAATTATACGCTGAGTTTCGATGCACTCCGCTCGGCACTTGCCGGCACTGATGCATGGATTCTTGTGCTGGATACAAAAGGCATCAACGTCTGGTGTGCTGCCGGGAAAGGTACATTTGGTACCGGGGAACTCATCCGGCGCATCGCGATGACCGGACTTTCCGAGGTTGTTGCGCACCGCAGGATCATTCTTCCCCAGCTCGGCGCCCCGGGAGTATCTGCTCATGATGTCGCACATTACTCCGGCTTCTCCGTCGAGTACGGTCCGGTCCGGGCCCGGGATCTCCCGGAGTACCTTGCTACCCACACAGTAACAGAAGAAATGCGGACCGTCCGGTTCCCGCTTGCCGACAGGCTCGTCCTCTGCCCCATGGAACTTGTGCATGCATTTCTTCCTATGATTGTTGTAGCCGTTGTGCTGTACTTCCTTATCGGCCCGGTCGCAGGGCTCGCAGCGATAGCCGCCGTTCTCGCGGGAACGGTACTCTTCCCGGCGCTGCTCCCGGTTCTCCCGTTTCATGATTTTTCCATGAAGGGATTCCTTCTCGGAGCAGTTGTTGCAATTCCCTTTGCTGTCACGTTCTTTGATGCGCCCGGCCTTTCCGGGATCGCACGGATCATCGCTGTGCTCGTCCCGCTCCTTCTCATCCCTCCCGTGGTCGCGTACCTTGCTCTCAACTTTACCGGCTCGACCACGTTCACATCCCGCACGGGTGTTAAAAAAGAGATCTTCCGGTACGTCCCGGCTATGGCAGCGATGGCCGGTACCGGGACGGTCCTCGGCATCTTGCTTGGGGCCCTCCGGATTATGGGGGTGGCCTGATGTTTGATTCCTACGCGGAAAACACGCTCCGGTATTTCCCGGAGAAGTGCATCAACTGCCGGCGCTGCACACAGGTCTGCCCCCACCGGGTCTTTGTTGGGGGAATAGACCAGGCTGAACTAACCAATCCCCGGAACTGCATGGAGTGCGGGGCGTGCGCGAAAAACTGCCCGGCCGGGGCTATCGAAGTCCAGAGCGGTGTCGGGTGCGCATGGGCGATGATCAGCGCTGCCCTCCGGGGAAAGGACATGGACAGCGGCGAATGCAGCTGCGGGGGGCCGGAGAGTACCTGCTGCGGGCAGTCAAACGAAGAAGATCAATGCTCCTGCGAGGGGAAATAAAGGACATGAAGGGATGATAATGGCTGAACCAAAACACCTCTCCTTTCTTGACACCTACCTCACCCTCTGGATCTTCCTTGCGATGGCTGTCGGGATCGCGCTCGGGTACTTCTTTCCCGCAGTTCCGGCACTGATCACCGGTCTTTCAGTGGGGACAACCTCGATCCCGATTGCCGTCGGCCTTATCCTGATGATGTATCCCCCGCTTGCAAAAGTCCGGTACGAAGAACTCAAAAATGTTTTCCGGGACACAAAAGTCCTCGGCCTCTCTCTCGTGCAGAACTGGATTGTTGGCCCGGTCCTGATGTTTGTCCTTGCCGTCCTCTTCCTCCGGGACCAGCCGTTTCTGATGTACGGGCTCATCCTCGTAGGCCTTGCCCGCTGCATTGCGATGGTGATTGTCTGGAACGATCTCGCCGGGGGGGATTGTGAGTACTGCGCTGCCATTGTCGGCCTCAACTCGCTCTTCCAGGTCTTCTTCTACGCCGTATACGCGTACTTCTTCATTACGCTGCTCCCGGCAGTCCTTGGCATCGCTGCCGGGACTGCGGTCAACGTGACAATGGCTGATATAGCGGCAAGCGTTTTTATCTACCTCGGGATCCCCTTCCTCGCCGGGCTCATTACCCGCTTCACACTCCTCCGGGTAAAGTCACGGGATTGGTACGAGCAGAAGTTTATCCCGACGATCTCCCCGGTCACCCTGGTTGCCCTGCTCTTTACGATTATCGTCATGTTCGCGCTCAAAGGGGAGTATATTGTAACAGTCCCGCTCGATGTCGTCCGGGTCGCGGTCCCGCTTATCTGTTACTTCCTCCTGATGTTCTTCGTGAGTTTCTGGATGGCGTTTAAACTCGACGTGGACTACAAAAAAGCGACAAGTCTCTCGTTTACCGCCGCATCCAACAATTTTGAGCTTGCGATTGCCGTTGCCATCGGGGTATTCGGGATCGGGTCGGTCGTTGCATTTGCCACAGTGATTGGCCCGCTTGTGGAAGTGCCGGTGATGATCGGGCTAGTTCATGTTGCATTCTGGCTCAAAGAGCGCTGGTACAAGGGCCGGGACAATGCCTGCGGATGTGATGGGCCGTTGGTCAAATCTCGGTGATGGAGAAAATAGTTCCACATTTTTGAAATGCTGAAAGCGACAACATAAGCAGTCAAAATAAATCTTCGTGAATGCCATGGACTCATTTGCTTCCGGGTTTGCCGGTGTTGATGCTGCCGGAGACTCCGGCTCCTTTGTATCCTATCTCGACCTCATCCATTCGATGCCTTTCTTCAGGGACTGCAAGCGACGCAGTTACGAGGCAATGCGGATCCACCCAGGTGCCACAGTCCTTGAAATCGGCTGCGGGAACGGCGTCGATGCAGTAGCACTTGCGGGGATTGCCGGGCCGGGGAGTCGTGTGATCGGGATCGATGTCAGCCGTACCATGCTTGCATCAGCACAGGTAAAAAACAGCGCAGGCAGTCCCCTTCCCGGATATGTACTCTCCGATGCCTCGCACCTTGCCTTTGCGGACAAATCGTTCGATGCAGTCCGGGCGGACCGCGTACTCCAGCATACAAAAGATATCTTTACAGTCGTCAAAGAAATGGCCCGGGTGACCCGGCCCATGGGGAAGATCGTGGTGTTCGAACCCGACTGGGAGACCTTTGTCCTCTGGCCCGGGAACCGCGGGGTTACCCGGAAGATCCTCAACTTCTGGTGCGACCATATCCCGAACGGGTGGGCCGGGCGATCCCTTCCTGCGGCATATGCAGACGCGGGGCTTCGTGACATCACGGTAACACCCCTATGTCTCGTCATTACCGATCTCACGCTTGCAAAGAGGGTGTTCGATCTTGAAACTACTCTCTCACTTGCGGTTCAGGCCGGGATCCTTGATGCACGCGAAGCGGAATGCTGGGCCGGGGAGCAGGAAGAGGCCGGTACGGCCGGGCAGTTCTTCAGCTCGCTTACGTTCTATATGGTTACCGGTACAAAACGGGACTGAGTCGGGATGGATAGTTCAGTCTGTTCCTCTGCACGGTCCCGAAGCGCAGGGCGGATTTTCACTTTTTTGTTGCGGGAGGCAGCACGATGACGTTTTCGCCGGGTTTTCCTTGCAGGATCCTTTCGGCAGGTACTCCTTTACAACATGGTCGGCGACCTGGTAGGCATAGACTGTAAACATTTCATCCGGAACTTCATCGATGCCGAACGGCAGATCGAGATCATAGATCAGGTCAGCCCGGACAATTTCCGGTTTAAGGTCAGGCAGCACGCCCTGCATCATCCGCGAGGAACAG
This sequence comes from Methanoregula sp., assembly GCA_035353675.1. Classification (GTDB taxonomy): domain Archaea; phylum Halobacteriota; class Methanomicrobia; order Methanomicrobiales; family Methanospirillaceae; genus Methanoregula. The sequence continues at coordinate 80,617 of DAOQAA010000001.1, forward strand.
TTGATGAAACATCCTTCAATAGCGATGACCCGCTCCGCCCGCCTCACGAGGTTCCGCTGACCAGTGTCTTTGGTGAATGCGCCACCAAGGCAGATCCGGACGGTCGTGTCACGGGCGAGCCGGTGGGCAACCATGTTTGCCGCACGCCGGGCAACTTCACCCCGGGCGCAGGCGCCCTCACAGGCCATCACTGCAATCTTCGGAGGGGCGGTGGAATTTTGTTCAGCATACTGTTCGCAGGCCGGGCATTTCCCGGTCACTTTTGCTATCCTTGCAGTTTCATATTCCATGGTTCTCACGCTGCACGATCCATGGGGACTGGTGCGATAAATATCCCGGAACCGGATTTCAAAAATAATTGAAAATGTGCACTGTAGAAACGCACATGAGTCCCGACTCAAGCAAACATGATGAATAACCGTGGGCTTTTCATGGTAAATCATTTCCACTTCATCAAAACGTATTTGAGAGGGTGACCCCCACTCTCCCCCAGAGGGGGAGGCAACCCAAGGGGGGAAGCCCCCTTGACCCCCGTATATTGAAAAAATATTTTCTGTTGCTTCCCGTGCACAGGCTTGCTCCCCGGGGCGAGCCCCGACGAGGCGGCGAGCGCCCGGGGTCCCATCGCAACAAAACTAAAAAATTTCTATCAGGTTTTCTACAGAGCCTGAAAATGGATTTTTCCCGAACCCCCGGTTTTTAGGCTGTACGTGGCAAATTAGTCCCGCGGTGCTTCCCACTCACCGCCATAAAAACGAACCAGAGGACCGCAATCGCAAGCGGGTAGAGGACCGCCCACCCGACAATGAAAAAGATCCCGCAAGTCAGGAAGAACGAGATGATGCTGACCGCCACTCCTCTCCTGGCCCCTTTCGGGAGGAAAACACCGACCGCAGGATTTCTGGAAGAATCGTATTATATTTCCTAGCGATCCTGTTGTACTTATGGCAACTGCCCGCTGCTGCCCGGCCGATTGCGCCCTCCGGAGCGACTGGGAGGATGAACTCCGGTCAGAAAAGGAGATGCTTGACAGCAAAACAATCACGGAACTGGACCGGCTCATGAAACTCCTCAGCCACCCGCTCCGCCTCAGGATCATCCTCATGCTGCTCAACCGGGACCACTGCGTCTGTGAATTCTTCTATGTCTTTGCAGAACCGCGGAACCTGATCTCGTACAACCTGAAAAAACTCAAAGACGGCGGGCTCATCGAATCGTACTATCGTTCGAACCACAAGATCTATACACTCAACGACGAGATCGTTCCGATACTCCGGAAAATTGCCGGCTCGGTTTCCAGCCCTGATCGCATATAATACTCAGGCCTGACGGTTGTTATGCGGTTGGAGAATGCCATTTGTTTTTTCTGAATGGTCAGGCCGCCTGCCCAAGGATGTGCCCGATCAGCCGTTTCTCCGCTTTGCGGATGTGCTCCAGCAGCGTGGTCTTGTGCATTCCCATCTTCTCCGCCAGTTCGCCGGCGTTGATCCTCCGGGGGTGATCGAAGAATCCCAGCCGGTACGATTCGAGCATGATCTCTTTCTGCCTGGGCGTGAGTACGTCCATGATCCCGCTAACATGGGGATTGTATTCGGAGACCGAGAGAACCTCAAGCCCCCACCCCTTGTCGGCTGCATCCTTAACGAACGTATTCAGATCCTCCGGCTCCCCGGCCATGCTGAAGGTCAGGGAGTCGTTCTCGAAGACAATCGGGTGCTCGATCTTTGACCCATAGGTGCGGACGAACTTCGTTATATCCTCGGAAAATGTTCCCTTGACTAGGCAGGTGTATTCACGTCCCGTGTGCTGGAGCACGATGAGGTTCGAGACATAATTGCAGCTGATCTTGTCGACCGGCACGCCTTCCTTTATGGTGAATCTGCACACTTCGCTGTGCATGTCGCCGGCCATATTAAAAAGCGAGATCACCTCAAACCGCTCGATGACGGATCCATAGGACTTGCAGTAATCGAAGATATCTGCGGAGAGCCTGACCGTCATCTTCTTCATGAGCCGATCTGGTGTGCGGGACATGATATAATATATTGCCCTACATATATGGCTCAATCTATAATGCCCCGGCCAGCCTTTTCTTAATCAGGTTTATGAGGGGTAAACCATGAACACAGAACGTTGTAACGATATCACGGATGAGAAGCGGATAGAACAGAAGAGCGGGCTTGCGGAGCCCGGGATACTTTGCCGGGATTATGGATTCCTGATTCTTGCCGGCATCATGATCGGCCTTGGCGCGGGGCTGCTTGCAGATAACCTGTTCGCCGGTTTCCTTATCGGGCTCGGGTCCGGACTTGTCGTTTCGGAACTACTTCCCCTTGCGAGGAAATCCCCGGAGGGAGTATGCCAAAAGCCGGCAGGTATGAACGTGACTGCGCTTCTTATCGGCGCTTTCCTGATCCTTGCCGGGACCAGTATTGTCTTCGCCCCGGCTGCCATCTGGCTGTACGTGTTTGCAGGGTTTTTTATCCTCGCCGGGATCTGGATTCTTGTGAGAGGATTTTCGGCAATCTCCTGAACATGGCTGGCCTGGACGGATTATTCGGGTGACTGACATGATAGAATCTGTTGCCATAACTCTCCTTCCCGCCGGTTTTCTGGCGTATGTTTTTATCGCGGCGCCACTGCTCCTGCAGAAAAACATCGATCTGGACGGGGAGGCTCCGATAAACAGGGCCGTATTTTACGCAAGCAAGTACGCAATTCTGGGAGTCTGGGGGATTATGGCCCTTGCGGGCTTTGGGATCGGGTTCTCCCCTTTCGGTGTATCCCGGCTTCTGCAGCTCATTGCACTCGGGCGCTGGGGCTTCGGGTTTGCGCTCCTGTACATAGGCCGGTCCGGGATGGAGGATTCGTTCCGGATCGGAACGCCGAAAGAGGAGACCCGCCTCAGGACGGGCGGGCTGTTTGGCTTATGCAGGAACCCGATGTACGTGGGTGTATATGCAACGGCTGCCGCATCGGCCCTCTACACCCTGGACCCGGTCGTGATCCTGATGGGTGTGTTTGTAGTTGCCGTCCACCACAGGATCGTGCTCGCGGAGGAGAAACATATGCGGGCGGCGTTCGGCAGGGACTATGAGTCATATTGCAGCCGCGTGCACCGCTATCTCCCAATCCCATCCGGCAGGTAGCCGCAAAAGTTCAGTTCCATCATCCTGCCCCCCGGGAAGCGCCGGTGCTGCCGGCCGGGCTGATTACAAAAAGGGTAAATGCCCCGGGGATTATGCCTGTACAGAGCAAACCGGAAGAGATGGACGGACGGATCATGGCAGGAAAAATGCGCATTCTTTTTGTCTGCACCGCAAACGCGGCCCGCTCCCAGATGGCAGAAGGGTACCTCCGGGCAAAGTATGGCGACAAATACGAAGTATTCTCGGCCGGCACCCGCCAGTCAACGGTCAGCCCCCGGGCGATACTGGTGATGCAAGAGATCGGGATCGATATCTCCGGCCACCGGTCAAAGACCCTCGACACGTTCAACGGCGTGCCGTTCGATCTTGCGGTCACTCTCTGTGACAATGCCCGTGCGGTTTGTCCGGTTGTCCCGACTGCGAAAAAAACCATCCACCACGGTTTTGCCGACCCGCACCTGACACCGGGCACCGATGAAGAGCTCCTGAACGGGTACCGGAGGGTCCGGGACGATATCAGCGCGTGGATCGATTCATCATTTGCTCACGGGCTGCCCGGGTAAATCCGGGGAAGCAGTGAACATGAAAGGGACATTCCCTGATCAGGCAGACAATCTTCTTTTTACATTTATTGCAGGAAAAATATCCCAAAAATGAGCTATTTGGGAATATGGATAAAGGGCCGGAATACTCTTTAAATTGCCCAGATTTTATAATTATCGATTTTATGAGGAGATAGAAACGATATGGTTATGCCATAGCATAGCAGACCTTTACCTTCACATTCAAAAGGACCGGTTAAATTGGATCTCATTGTTCAGTTTGTATTATCAATCCTGCCCATTCTCCTGATATTTGTCGGCCTCGTATTCCTGAAACAATCAGGCACCTTTATGGCCGTTCTCGGGTGGCTCCTTACTATCATTATTGCCGTACTGTTTTTCCAGACTTCAGCAGAAGTTGCTTTCGCGGCGACAATAAATGGCATCCTCTCGTCGTTTGGCATCTCGCTTATGGTGTTTTTTACTATCCTGCAGGTGACCATGATGGATATTACCGGCGCGATCAAACGGATCACCGCGTACATAAAGTCCATCGCGGCCGAGCGCTACGAGCAGATCATGATCTTAAACGTCGGATTCGGGTCGTTTCTCGTCTCCATCGGTGCAACGCCGGTCACTATGCTCCCGCCCATCATGCTCGCACTGGGATTTTCCCCGGTAGCAGCGATTGCCCTGCCCTGTTTTGGCTACGACCCGCTCACATCGTTCTCGCTCCTTGCAGTCCCTATCACGATCCCGGCAACTGCCTTTAACTTCGATCCAAAAGCGTTCGGGTGTACCATCGCGCTCTTCCTGCCGGTTATTTCCACCGGAATTGCGCTTGGCATGCTCTGGATCGCAGATGGATTTGAAGGTGTGAAAAAAGGATTTTTAACAGCAGTTATCGCGGGGCTGACGCTCGGTCTCTCATCGATTCTTTTTGTAAATATTCTGCCCGCGTCAGCCATCGGCCTTGTCGGGGTCTTTGCGGGTCTTGTGACAATTGGGGTGCTGTTCCTTTTACGTGCTGTGCGGGGAAAACCGGTCCTTGAATCAGCGCCTCAGGGGACTCCTGCCGGAGCTGACACCCGGATGCCACTCTGGAAAGCGGCATTCCCGTGGATCCTGCTTGTATCGTTTGCGATTATAATCAGCATCCCGGTCATCCAGTCCGGGCTTTACAACTTCCTTGGGCCGGTCCAGAAAATCCACGTTATTGCGAACAAATTCGTGGACCTGAAACTTTTAAACCAGGCATACTTCTGGGTACTTATCAGTACCATCATTGCCGCCCCGCTTCTTATACGGTCCCGCAAAGAAACAGCCGACATCCTTTCCCTGTGGATAAAAAGGGCCTGGAGTCCGACCCTTGCCGCCATGATCTTCTTTGCCATCGCCTATGTCATGGACTGGTCCGGCCAATCAGTGATCAACAACACGCTCGCATTTGCACCCGGCGCAGATTCCTTCAACATGAACGCAGTAATCGGCGTTGCACTTGCACTCTTCTTTGGCGTTGCCTTCCCGCTGATCAGCCCGTCGCTTGGTCTTTTCGGTTCGTTTATTTCCGGCAGCGAAGCGTCATCAAACGTCATGTTCCACGGTATTCTCGAGAAATCAACCGAAGTCCTTTCCCTAGACTTCCTCAAGGTCTATGCCGCTCATGCCGTCGCAGGCGGGATTGCTTCGGGTATCTCAGTTGCAAAGATACTGAATGCGGCAGCGGTTATTGACAAACTGGGCATTGAAGGAGAAGTTATCCGGAAAGTTGCCCCGGTCGCAATTATGCTGACGCTTCTTACCGGCGTGATGCTGTGCATCATGCTCATTCTCTGATTTTTCTTACTAAAAACCGGGTACGTAACAGGTTTCGCCGGTCACCCGGGCACATGCCTGTATAATTTACTTTCATTTTCGTACAAAGATTCATCACGCCCCGCTCCCACCATTGAACTATCGTTGCGTGATCCCATGACCGAGCAGAAGAAAAAGCGGGAAAATATCTATGCGGACTCCCTTGCATTCCATGAAAAGTACCATGGGAAGATCGAAGTCCATTCAAAAGTCCGGCTGAAAAACCGGCACGACCTCTCGCTAGCCTACACCCCCGGGGTCGGCGCAGTCTCAAAGGAGATCGCAAAAGACCGGGAACTGGCATGGAAGTATACGATCAAAGCAAACACTATCGCAATCGTTACTGACGGTTCCCGCGTTCTCTCGCTTGGGAATATCGGGGGATGCGCCGCGATCCCCGCAATGGAGGGAAAGGCGCTCCTTTTCAAAAAACTCGCCGGCATCAACGCTTTTCCCATCTGTTTTGAGAAATCACATCCTGGCCTTGCCATGGACATAAAAAACATCGCGCCGGTCTTTGGCGGGATTGCACTCGAGGACATTGCAGCGCCACGGTGCTTTGAGATCGAGGAGGCGCTCCAGGGCATCGGGATACCGGTCATGCATGACGACCAGCACGGGACCGCCGTCGTTGTGCTCGCTGCCCTCCTCAATGCATGCAGGGTGACCAAAAAGGAGTTCGTGAACTTAAACGTCGTGATCTGCGGGGCCGGGGCGGCCGGCTTTGCGATCACCCGGATGCTCCGGCATATCGGCTACGACCCCCAACTCTTCCCGGCAGTAAATGACATCATCGTCTGCGACACTCAGGGGATAATCCACCAGGACCGCGAAGGACTGTACGCGAACAAGTATAAGTTTATCATCGCCGACGAAACCAACCGGGGCGGGAGGACGGGAACGCTTGCGGATGCACTTGATGGGGCTGATGTCTGTATCGGCGTTGCCGGGCCGGGGATCGTGACGCCGGCCATGGTCCGGACCATGGCAGACGACCCGATTGTCTTTGCACTCGCAAGCCCGATCCCGGAGATCCTGCCAAAGGACGCCCTCCTTGCCGGGGCGGCCGTGGTCGGGACGGCACGGAGCGATTATCCCAACCAGATCAACTATGCGCTTGCTTTTCCCGGGATTTTCCGTGGCGCCCTTGACGTGAGTGCCACCCGGATCTCGGATGAGATGAAATATGCGGCTGCCCATGCGCTTGCCGGTTATGTAAAACGTCCCCGCCATGACCGTATCCTGCCCAGTGTGCTCAACCGGGACGTTGTAAAAACCGTTGCAGGAGCCGTGAGTAAAGCAGCGGTTGCAAGCGGTTGTGCCCGGGTATTTTAAAATGCCAGAGTCAGGGTTGTTCCGGCACAAGCACCCGGCACACCTGCTCCATAAGTGCATGATGGCGCCGGAGTTCAGCGCAGTAGTTCCCGCTGCGATCGCTCTTTTCAACCGGAACCCACGTAAGCCCGCAGTCCGTATCCCAGAGCACGAGACCTTCTGCCGGTGCCGGCTGAATTGGCCGGCTCGTCTTTTCGTTAAGCCGTAACCGGATCCCTTCCGCGTCATCTTCACCGGCACCGACAGACGCAAGTGCTGCCGCCATGCACCGCACCTGGTGCCAGAGAAAACTTTCGGCTTTCACTTCGAGATACGTGAACCGGCCTTCGGTCGCGATCCGGATTTCAAGGATCTTCCGCCACGGGTTCTTGTCACCCACCCGGGCAAAGTTCGTGAAATTGTGCTCGCCAAGGAAATATCCGGCTGCCTGCTCCATTGCCTCCCGGTTTTTGGGCGGTTCGGAAAAAAAATACCGGTAGGTACGGGACTTTGCATCGTACCGCGGGTGAAACGTATCGGCAACTTCAGCTGACGAGGTGCACCAGACATCAAGCGGCAGCTGGAGGTTGAGCGCCTGACGTGCCCGGTCCGGATACGATGTAGAAAATGCGACAACCTGCCCGCAGGCATGCACCCCGCGATCGGTTCTTCCGGCAGAACAAAAACCCGCTGTCCTCCAGTCGGAAAAGAGGTCAAGGCGCCGGCACGCCGCGATAAACTCGCCTTCGACTGTGCGGCTGGCCTCCTGCTGCTGCGAGCCATAGAACCTGGTGCCCAGATACGAGACCCGGAATGCCAGTCTTACCGGACGCGGAACCGCCGGGTGAGTCTCTTTATCTTTCTCCATGTGTTGTTCAGTGACTGGCGGGTGTAGGTACGCAGGGGCGTCTTTCTCCCGCCGCAGGAAACCCGCCCCTCCCGGATTGCGGTAAGGATGGCCCGCATTTCCGGTTCTGCTTCGACAAACGTTCTCCCGTACCCGACAAAGCGGGCGTTATGCGCATCGCTTCCCCCGACACAGGGCTTCTCCAGCCGGCCGGCGATCCTGCCTGCTTTCCGGTTGGCCGATCCGACAATATACCGGCTGTTGAACGCTTCAATCGCGTCAACAATGTTCATTGCGGCCTTAATCCTCCGGGCGACACCGTGACGCCACATGTGATACGGGTGAGGGAGGATAACAAGCGCGCCCATGCGCCGGGCAATCCTCACTGTTTCCCGCACGTCAAGCCCTGCGGGAATAACTTCGGTCACGCCAAGGACAAGCAAATGGCCCTGCATGGTCGATACTTCTATCCCGGGGATTACAAGCACCGGGGTATGGATGGTAAGCGCCAGTTTTGCGCCATCGACACAGTCATGGTCGGTGATCGCGATTGCATCAAGCCCGACTGCTTCAGCCTGCCGGAGGACATCTTCGACACTGCTCTCGCCGTCTTTGGAAAAATTTGTATGTACATGGAGGTCGCAGGTCAGCATCTGATCATAGTGTTTTTATTTTTCTCTGTATTAAGAAAACGTATGCGTCTTCTCCTCCCCACCGGTGCAACAACTGAAAATATGGTAAAAAAATCCGCAGATAATTTCGATGCTGATATCGTGGTGACGGGAAAGATCGCCTCGTTTCTTACGCCCCGGGCGCTCCGGGAACTGATCAAAAAAGGCGCATACGATGCGGTGGTTGTATCCGGGATGTGCACGGTCTCCTTTGAGCAGGTAGAGCGCGAGACCGGGGTGCCGGTATACCGGGGCCCCCGCCACGCGGCAGACCTTGCGTGGGTGCTTCCGCTGGTCGGGAAAGTCCCGCTCTCGCGCACGGTTCCTGCCGATGATTTCCTTGCCGCGGGAAAGGCAAAGGATGCGATGAACCGGGTCACGGAACTGGAAACATCAGCAGAGCCGGAGTTTGTGATCCGGGGCACGAAAATCGGAGGGAATTCCCGGATGAAAGTGCTCGCGGAGATCATGGACGCCCACCGCGTGGAGGATATTGCCGGCCGCGTGGAAGACTATTCTTCCCGGGGGGCGGATATTGTCGATCTCGGTTTTGGGTTCGATGCGACCCCGGCAGATGTGAAACGGGTTTTTACTGAAGTTGCAGGTATCGACCGGCCGCTTGCCGTGGACACACAGGACCCGGACCTGATCCGGGCGGCACTCTTCCGTGCCGATCTCGTGCTCTCGCTCCAGGAAACAAATATTCCCCGTGTAGGAAAGGACGTGGCCCGGGCAGGTGCTGCGGCGGTTGTTGTGCCGGGCGGGAAAACGCTCAGGGCAAATATCGCCCAGGCCCGCCGGGCCGGGATCGAATGCATCGTTGCCGACCCCCTGCTCCAGCCGGTCGGTTCGGGTCTTGTCGCTTCCCTCCGGCAGTTTTCCGGTTATGGCTGCCCGCTCTTTTTTGGTGCGGGAAATGTTGTCGAGCTGCTCGATGCGGATTCAATCGGGGCAAATGCCCTGCTTGCCGGGATGGCAAAAGAGGTCGGGGCATCAATTATCTTTTCAAGCGAGCACTCGGACAAGACAAAGGGATCGATCCGGGAGATGCGGAGGGCGACGGAGATGATGGTGCTTGCCCGGGACCGGCCGTACCCGAAAGACCTCGGGATCGACCTTCTGGTGCTCAAAGAGAAACGGGCCCGGCGCGAACCGCCGCTTGAGTATGACTCGGCAGTTCTGGCGGACCGGATGCCGGACGAGATCACGTACGACCCGAAAGGGAACTTCCGGATCGGGATCGAGGGGAACTGGATTGTCGCCGTGATAAACGGGAAAGCAGTCAGGGGGACCCGGTGGCAGGATGTGCTCTTTACACTGGTTGACGGTGGCAATGTCTCACTGCTCGACCACGCCGGATATCTTGGCCGGGAACTTTACAAGGCGGAACTCGCGATCCGGTACGGCCGGAGTTTTGAGCAGGACGGGGAATTTTAGGGAATTTTCCCCGGGATAATCAGGGAGCATCCCCGGTTTTTGTCCGGCCCAGTACCGCAGAGACCCCGAGAATAATTGACGGGATGACAATGTAAAGAACCAGCTCCACCCAGAACACGGTCCAGCCAGGATCGCTTTTCATGTTCCTCTGCCGGGAAAAGACCGGCATGATGTATACGAACGCGAAGTACAGGACGGATGCACTGCAAATTGCAAACGACCGGTCCGGGTATTTCAGGAGCAGGATGATAAGACCTGCTGCGGCAAGCGCAGTTGCGGCCAGGTACAGTCCTGCCGGCCAGCCATCGAGTTTGATCCCGAAAAACCAAGCCTCCCGGTTGATGAGAAAGGCAAAGGAGAACATCAGTGCGTTAAGGAAGAGGAAGAGCACGAGGTACGCGGAGAGTGCCCCCATCAGGATTTCCCGGACACGATTCTTTTCCATCCTACGGCCACCTGCAGGAGCGCACGAATATCCCCCGGGATTAAAGAGCAATCGGGCCTTCAGGCATCAGTTGGTTATTGACATTTCCCCTATGATTTGGCTTGTATAAACTATTTCTAGCCGGTTTCTTTACCCGTCGTCTTGGCCGGTTTTTTCTGTACTATCCCTCTCCGTTTTCCGTCCAGTTTATGCAGCTCCTGCCCCAGAAATCCGACTTGCAGGATTGCCCCTGTACGATCCCACGGGAACATTCGTGCAGCACAATCGTCCGGTTCGCGGCCGTTGCATTGATGACATAATCGGCGCCGGTCAGCCGGTCTGCAGAGAATACCAGGATACTGCCGTTCGAAAGACAACTTCTCCCATACCCTTCAGGCAACTCCCTGCAGTACTGGGCGAAAATATTCCAGGAAACGGCTGCGGCCTGCGTATTGTTCAGCACAATCCTGTCAAGGGGTATGATTGCACCATTCTGTAAAAGGAAGAGATCGGTACAGGTTCCGGAATAATAGGTCACGTGTATTTCCCGGCCGGTCTGTGTCGTGATAAAGACAGGCTTATCCGTGCTGCCGAAAACCGAGAGATTGAGTTCGGCAAGTTCGGCAAGGATCTTTTGGGGGGACTGCGATGAGGGGGAGACCGGCTCCGGGGGATCCGACGGGGCCGAGGGGACTGTCAGGGTCCCGCATCGCAGAGGATCGTAGCGCAGGTACGCCGAATACCTGTACCATTTTCGGTCTTTTGTTGCATAAAACGAGAGCGAGAGGCTTTCTACGGTCCCGTCAGGGATGAGATCTACCTGCATCTCATCGAATACCGCTGAATTCTGATCGATACCCGTACGATCTTCAATAGTACCCCATATTGCATCCATGGTCTCTTCCGTTAACGGCGGATACAGGCAGATCGCGTTGGGATCCGGCTGGTGCTGGAAATAGTAGTACGCAAGCGGGAGCGGCGAGAGAAGGACAAGGAGGAAAAGACCCACAATAATAACGGCGCTTCCGATTGCAATAACAGGATTGATTTTGGGGAAATTCATACAAGACCACGGCACACGATATCTCTATCGTTGGGATAGGATCCCCAATTATAAATCGTCTCCGGCCCGTTTGTTTGCCTTTATCCGGGATATACCGGTTTTTGGATCGTTCTGGAACCGGCAAAAAAATTCCCGTCAAACAATCCCCGGGACACTCCCGGTCCCGGACCAAAAGTCTTAATGGGTGCCGGAAAAGGTACTCTTTCATGCTGTTCCTGGGGCACCTTGTAATCGGGCTGGTCCTCGGATTTATTCTGTACGAAGTGTTCCAGGACAAAAATATCATCGTGTTCTGCGCAATCGGCAGTGTCCTTCCCGATCTCATTGACAAACCGCTCGGGTATATTATTTTTAATTCGACACTCAGCAACGGCAAGATCTTTTTTCACAGCCTTTCAATCCTGATACTCTTCTTTATCGCAGGTCTAATTGCATGGCACTGGTTCCGGTCGAACGCATTTCTCTGGGTGACCGTCGGGGTCCTCTGCCACCAGGTTGTTGATGCGATGTGGATGTATCCGGTAACCTGGTTCTATCCGTTATTAGGGTCTTTCCCACAGGGAACCCCGCGCCCCGATTATATCGTGCAGGTGATCAGGTACGAGTCCTCTTCACCCACGGAATGGATATTTTTTATCGCCATTGCCGCGATCCTTGTAATACTTATCGTAAACTGGTCCCGCACAAAAGAAGGCCTTGGATCCGATCCACTGATCGCAGCAAAAAAACACGAACTTACCGGGGGACTTGTGAGTGTCGGACTTTTCATTCTTGCGCTTTCCATTATCATCATATATCTCGTTGAACCGCTCGGGACAATTTAAAGAAAGAAACGATTCGCCGGACAAGCTGCCGTGAAGCGCCCGTAAACTACAATGGATTTTTTTAAATTTTGGCTCTGTAGAAAACTTCTTTTAAAATGTGCGAGCCCCCCTCTTGTGCCACAAGTCCCCCGAGGGGGACGGGGCGCAATATGATGACGTTGTATTACCTGCACACAAATTTGGGAAACTATTATCGCTCGTTTGTGCAGGTAATACAACACTATCGCAACCGGGGGATGCCACAGAGACGGGGGGCGTAGGCAAGTACTGCCGTAGTTCCCGAGAGCGTTCGTACAACCCTTTCCGGGAATTCTACAGGGCCTAAATTTTTACTTTGGAAAATGCCCGATCCAATAGTAACTGCACCGACAACCGAATGCGGTAAAGGCCCATTGTCCTTTCAGGACCCGGAATATCTCAACGTGTATCTTTAGTAAGATAAACGAAGCCATCGGAGATCCAAAAATTACCGTCGTGAATCCTTCCGTATGCCCTCCGGAGCCCCATATCAGCGTTCTGTTCGATCCCACGTCCGCCAACACCTTTTGAAAAATACCTGCCGCAGGAACGCTGCTATTTAGTGCCTTGATTCTCCGACGTGAAACTGCACTCCGGACCCTGAATTAGTGCCTCTTTTTGGCCAATGAGTGCCTCAGGATCGGAAAAGCCGGGTAATCGGAGCCCGTATCGGGCCCGGAATACCCCAGGTTCAACAGGGTATGGGAACAGAGATCGCATTTTCACAGCCGAATCGCAATGTCAGCCGGGATTACAAAGAGATACAGAAAATTCAAGCGCAAGAAAAAATCGTGAAGGGCTGCCAGTAGCGGGAGTTCATCCCAATATCAGCTGACATACAAACGGGACCATGGCTAGGAGCCCGATTGCGATATTGAAGTAATAGAACCGGACTTTTTCAGCGGCATACAGCATGACCCGCATCGTTACAATGCTCGCGATAAATGCAGCCACGATGCCAAGCACGATGACCGGAAGGGTGAGCGTTCCAAAACCTTCGATGAAAAAAAACGTACAGATGGATAACGCGATCATCGGAATACTCATAAAAAATGAGAGTCGCACAGATTCATAGGGAGTGTACCCCCTAATCAGCAGGGTGCTTTCCGTAATACCGCTCCTGCTGATCCCCGGAATGACCGCAAGCCCCTGTGCGCAACCGGTGATGATCGTATCAGTCAGGGAGATCCTCTTTTTTAATTTCGAACCGGATTTTCCCCCGTTTTTCCGGGACGAGCTCCACATAAACAGGCCGAGCACAACAAGGGTCATGCCGACAAGAGCAAGGAACAACGTCCCGGGAAGATCAGAAAATCCTTTTTTTGTCGAAAGATAGAGCGGGAGACCGACAGCCCCGGAAAAAAATACGGAAATTGCAACAAACCAGAACAGGCTTCGTTCGGGATCAGCAGATTCCATCGCCTTTAGATCCGCAATTTCCGGTTTTATTTTAAAAAATCCCGCAATTTCATTCCGGAACAGGAACAGTGTCGCTATAAGGTCGCCGATATGCACGATCAGGGCAAATGATACCGCTGTCATGAAATCAAGGTTGAAAAACACCTTGCCAAAAAGGATGACCTGCGTTTTGCTGCTCACCGGTATCCACGCGGTGATCCCCTGGATAATCCCCAGAATTACTGCCTGTATTGTTTCAATCATATTCGGTAACCCTGCCCGTATTTGTCATATCCGGATTTTTACCGGATCGTTTCCGATCCACCTTTTGATAGTATACTTTACCCACGAAACCGGCAGATACCGGAGACAGGGAAAATAAAACCAGTATTTTCCTGATCGAAAAAAATTGGAAAAAAACGAACCACGGAAATCTGCCATGAAAACACCGGTGCTTTTTTTAAGTATGTTTTTGATTTTTTTGTTATCCCATTGTAAAGTGATGCCATGCACCACTGCATGGCGATTCTATATTATATCCGTGTACAGAGCCTTTGCACCGGGTCGGCATTTTCCATGCCGGATCCGGGTTGTCCAATAGCGTTTTGAATGGGAAGCGGAGTGTATGGTACGAATAAACCGTTTATTTCTTATTGCGAGTGTTTGTTTTGTTGTTTTTTTAATCCACCCGGTCTTTGCAATTGAGCCGGCATGGAACTATTCCGAGCCGAATGCTGATATTGGAAGCGTTGCCGTTTCTTCTGATGGCTCCTCAATTGCAGTCGCTGCCGGCAGGATCTGGTTATTTTCAAATGATGGCAGGCTTCTTGCAAAAGAGCCTTATGGGAATTTACTTGCCATGACGCCCAATGGATCTGCTCTGGCCACATCGTATTTTTCAACGGTATACCTTTTCAAGAACAATACTGAAAAAACGGATACCGCACCGATGAAAAAAGTCTGGGAGACCAGTATCGTAAACAACGTGATCTCCCTTGATATCTCAGATGACGGAAGTACAATTGCCATGTCAACCGATGGCGCAGGGCTCCTTATCTACGCGGCAGACGGTAGTGTTCTTGAATATAATAAAAGCCATTATTCTGTCGTAGGTGTATCTGCCAACGGAAAATATGTTGCCGGGCTCTCCCAGTTTGGGCTGACATCCTTTAGCGGGAGTAAAAAATACGGAAACAAAAGTTACGACTTATCACTGGGCTCCATGCCGGATTTTATGGTACTGCCCTCGAAAGGAGACTACTGCGTTTTTAATGATGACCAGAGGATCCTCCGCGTCCGTTCAAATGGAACAGAAATCTGGCATGCCCGTGCCACAGGAGATGTAATGTCCCTTGCGATGACCCCGGATGGTAAGTCGATCATTATCGGGACGGATAATGGGCATATCGATAAATTTGACGATAAGGGCAACCTCTCCTGGAGTTACAACACAAATCCGAAAAACAAAAACTACGCTTCGGTGCCAGGTGTCGCGGTATCGGATAACGGCGCAAATATTGCCGCCGGCACTGCCGGTGGGGAAGTACTTCTTTTGAATTCCCGGGGAGAACTGCAATGGTCAAACCAGACAGACGACCATATCCATCATATTGCAATGAGTGCAGAGGGTTCCGTTGCCGTTGCTGCCGGTGAGCATACGGTATATGCGTTTACCGCGCAGTCACGCAATACTGCCAAAACCGCCACGGTGAGCAAAACAAATACTCCAAAAATCACTCCTGTGACTCCCGGAATTACAGATACTGTTTCGGATACCTTTGAGATCGATACTGTAGTATCCCCGACATCCACTGAGGACGCAGTTACTACCATTGTCACGTCACCGCCCCAGCAATATTCTGTCATTATTACCGAGCAGAGCCCGCCGTCACCTGTCGTGGGGCTTGCGGCACTGGCGCTGGCGGTTCTTGTCTTCCGAGGCAGGAGATACTAACACAGGTCAGACCCTGCTCCCCGGATTAACCCGGACTAAAAAAGACCCCTCATATCCGGCAGGGCCGGTTCTGTCAACCCTTTTATCCAAAAACCTCCCCATCACTATACATGACCACACAGGTTCGCGCATCACATATTCTTGTGACAAAAGAGGATGACGCAAACAAGATCTTAAAAAGGATCAAGGACGGCGAGGACTTTGCCGCAGTCGCAAAGCGCTTCTCCTCATGCCCGTCAAAAAAGAGCGGCGGGGATCTCGGATGGTTCGGCAAGGGCCAGATGGTTCCTGAGTTTGAAGTCGCCGCGTTTGCCGCGGAGCAGGGCGCAATTGTCGGCCCGGTAAAAACCCAGTTCGGATACCATATCATCAAGGTGACCGGGAAAAAATAACCCGGACCACGACGGGATTCTACAACAATGGATTACAAATTTTTCCTCGGCATGGGCGTTGCGGTAGCAATCGTCTTTGCCGGGGCAGCGGTTTTTACCGGTTTTACAAAACATTTGCCAGCAGGATCTGCCGGGCAGGATACCTTTTACCAGGTTTCGACAATTGATGCGCTGATGCAGGGCGTTTATGATGGCGATGTCACGGTTGGCGAATTTAAAAAATACGGCAACTTCGGGATCGGCACCTTCGACCGGCTTGATGGCGAGATGATTGTGCTTGACGGCCGGGTCTGGCAGGCAAAATCTGACGGCACTGTTTTACCGGCAGCGGACAGCCAGACGACGCCGTTTGCCACGGTCACGTACTTCAATACAGATATCCGGCAGACGACCCCGGACCGGGCGATGAACTATTCCGGGTTTGCAGCAACCATGGCGGCACAGCTCCCGTCACAAAATATGATATACGCGGTAAAGATCCATGACACATTCCCGTCCGTGACCGTGCGGGCGATCCCGGCACAGGAACCACCGTATCCCACGCTTACCGAGGCTGCAAAGGAACAGGGAGTTTACACGTATACAAACGTAACCGGAACGGTCGTTGGGTTCTATACGCCAGCTTTTCTAAAAGGCCTCAATGCGCAGGGCTACCATCTGCATTTCCTTTCCGATGACCACGCAACAGGCGGCCATGTCCTCGATCTTGTCGTCCCGCCAAAAAGCAATGTTGAGTATGACGTGACACCGGAATTTACGATGGTGCTGCCAACATCGGGGGCATTTGCCGGAACTGACCTGACCGTTGATCTCAGTGGGGCACTTGCCGAGGTTGAACAGTAATCTTTTCTTTTTTTTATCTATCACCTGTCCCTTTTAACCAGACGGTCTTCTTTTGATCTTCTGTTGAATCTGTCCGAGACTTTTTTCTTTTACCAGCACGAATGGATCGGTACAAGCGCCGGGCCGCTTTTTATCGTGAACCACCATGACCATCCGCGGGATCAGACACGAACTTTTGAAGCTGCTGCTCGAACTGGGTAAAAACAGCCACCCGAACGAGTTTGCGGCACTCTTAAAAGAAGAGGATGGCGTGATATCCGAACTCAATCTCCTCCCGGGAACTATCACCGGCAGTTCATCGGCCTCGATATTCTTTGACATGATGCCGCTTGGGACCCACCTTGCCGGAAGCGCCCATTCCCACCCGAACGGTGTATGCCTGCCCTCCGATGCCGACCTGAATTTTTTTCCCCGGGCGGGCCGGTACCACCTCATCGTCGGCGCACCATACCGGAAAAACGACTGGCAGTGTTTTACCGCGGACGGCAAACCCTGCGAACTTGAGGTGATCGAATGACCGTGAAGCGCGTCGTTGCCACCGGGACCTTTGACATCCTCCACCCGGGGCACCTCTACTACCTTTCCGAGTCAAAGAAACTCGGCGATGAACTCTGGGTGATCGTTGCACGGGACGCAAACGTGAAGCACAAACCCCGCCCGATCATTCCGGAGGAACAGCGCCGGGTAATGATTGCGGCACTCAGGCCGGTAGACCATGCCATCCTCGGCGACCCGACCGACATGTTCCGGCCCATCGACGAGATCCGGCCCGATATCATAACGATTGGGTTCAACCAGTACTTTGACGAGAATAAGCTCGTGGATCAGCTCACCGCCCGCAACCTCAGCGCGAAGGTTGTCAGGATCGGCAGGTATGCAGACGGCGACCTCTCGAGCTCACGCCTGATTGTCGAAAGGATCATAAAAGCCCGGGGCGGCGATCAGCGGACCGGGTAGAACGGGCAGTCTGTTGTCCTGCACTCGTTGTTCATGCCGTAAAACGTGCAGGTGACCTTCGGATCGAGTGGGATTTCCACTCCAAGATTTTCTTTTGTGAATGCAACTGCACCCTGTAGTGCAAGGAACGTGTTGCGCTTGCAACAGCGCGGGCCGCCGTGCATGGCAACGGTCATGAGGCTTTTTGCAACAACAAGGTTTGACTGCTGCCACTCGCGGCGGGAGAGGGGAGTTGCACCGGTAACAAGAGAGATAAAAATCCCGGTACCTACAGCAGCCCCGCAATCGCCAAGAAAACCACAGGCTCCACCCTTTATCATGCCGGCCCGTTCCCGTGCCGTTGCAATCAGTTTTGCTTTCCGGTCGTACTGCCCGGTAACATTGCAGTATGCAGCAAGAAGTACGGCCGGTACGAGGAAATGGTGCTCGGGTCCGTGCATGTGGACAACCGGGTTCTGCATCAGGGTGAAAGCAATCCGGATCGGATCTGTCTCTTTTGTCTTTGAGCAGTATTCCTGTATCGCATCATCCGCCCCGAGTTTGTGACAATGATCGCAGACATAGTGGCCGTCAACACATGTGGTATTGGTCAGCACCATGTCATGACAATAGGCACATTTCTGTTTTTCCGGAGGATCCTGGTAGCGGAGAGGTTTGCCGCAGACCATGCACCCGGTGCGGTAGTCGGTCATAAAAACACCAAGTATAGTCAAATGAGAGGGCTTCCTTTGGCAAAAACTTTATTGAGCCGGGAGGGCATCCTCTGCCTGTAGGAGATTTTGTATGCCGGACACCAGCGTGGAAATAAACAGACTGATCGAGCTTGCCGAACAACGGGGCGCCCGTGCCCGGCAGATCGCAGCGGAAGACATTGTTGTGGCACAGTGGGTCCGGTTCAAGTGCCGCTACGGTTGCAAGGGATACGGCAAGCATTTCGGCTGCCCGCCCTATGCGCCGTCACCGGACGAGACAAAAAGGATGGTCAGTGAATACAAAACTGCGCTTTTGATCCGGTTTGACGGCGTGCCGGGCCACGGGGCGTTTGGGCCGGATGACATCCCTGATGATTTCCACCCGTACTTTCGCGACCTGATCATCTGGGTTAACGGCACGATCCACTTCCTTGAAAAGACGGCATTCTACGACGGGTTTTACAAAGCGTTTGGTTTTGGTGGCTACCCGTGTATCTGGTGCGAGCACCAGCACTGCGTTGCAGAGGAATCAGAGGGCGTGGTTGATGAGAGCATACGCAGGAAATGCCGGCATATGGATATGGTCCGGCCAAGCATGGAAGCTGCCGGCATGGACGTGTTTGCCACGGCAAAAAATGCCGGGTGGGACCTTGTCACAATCCCGTGCAAGAACATGGAATACGGAAAGATTGTCCACAGTAATATTCACTCGGTCGGGCTTGTTCTCATCGAATAAGTTTTACCGGACCCACCAACCCCGGGGATTTTCACACTGGGGCAATTTCCATAAAAAACCGGTGAGTGGGCCAAAGGATGATGCAGGAACAATTCGCGGGAAAAGAGAGATCATGCTTGAGTGGGAATGAGAGGGGGCCCGCTCAGGCATCTGATAATCCGTCATTCAAGGGTTTTTCTGACGTATTTTTTTGTTTTTTTTGGGTTTTTCTCTGTGAGAGGCCGAAAGGATCGCTCACATGCACAGGAGTTGTTCCTGGCACAGGATTTTTTTCCAGGGGTTTTTCGTCCTCCCCATACAACCTGTTGAACAACCCGGTGTTTAAACCCCCGACCGGGCAGGGTGAAAGTGAACGCCGGTTATCCCGCCAAAAAAAGATCGCGACGGACCAAACAGATCATTTTTTGACTATCTATGATGATAAATAATGACAGATTCCGCGAACTGAATTCGCGTTCCTTTCATTCAAACCTTTTACCGGATCTGGTGATTACTACGGAAATCCCAAAGGAAGAATACCTGAAAAAATGCACGTCCGCATGTGCAGGATGTAGTTCGTCCCTGATACTGCGTTACGTGTTAAAAGCTGCCGGACAGGACACAGCGCTTGTCGTGCCCGCGTGCTGTACGAGCGTCATCCAGGGAGCCTACCCGAACACCGCGATGAACGTACCGGTCTATAATGTCGCGTTTGCCTCTGCTGCCGCATGTGCTTCGGGCATGTCCGAAGCGTTCCGGGCGCTGGGCAAAAAGACCAACGTGATCGTGTATGCCGGAGATGGCGGAACGCTTGATATCGGAATCCAGTCGATGTCAGGCGCTTTTGAACGGGGCACTGATTTCCTGTATATCTGCTACGACAACGAGGCTTACGGGAACACCGGGATGCAGCGCTCGGGCGCGACACCGATTGGCGCACGGACCACGACCACACCGACCGGGAAAACCGTGGAGAAAAAAGATATCGATGCGATTGCGGCCGCCCATCACCTCGAATACATGGCGACCTCGTGCAGCGCGTACCCGCAGGACATCTTCAAAAAAGTCGCAAAGGCGCTCACGTTCCGGGGCCCGACCTTTATCCATATCCTTGCGCCCTGTCCGCCCGGCTGGAGATACCCGACAGAAAAGACAATCGAGATGGGAAAACTCGCCGTAAAATCCGGTATGTGGGTGCTCTACGAGCGCGAGCACGGGAAGCTTACCATCAGCGCCCCCTCAAAAGCGGCGATGAGAAAACCGATCCCGCTTGAGGATTATCTTTCCCCGCAGGGACGGTTCAAGGGCATCGATGCAAAATCGCTTGAGATCCTTAAGCAGCGCCTTACTGCAAATCTCAAAGCGCTTTTTGAAGAGGAGGCTGCAGCATGAAGGAGATCTCAACGGGCAACAAGGCGGTCGCAAAAGCCGTGAAACAGGCACTGCCAAAAGTTGTCGCAGCATACCCGATCACCCCGCAGACGGAAATTGTCGAGACTATCGCGGATTATGTTACGAGCGGCCAGATGGACTGTCGGTACATCCCGGTCGAGAGCGAGCACTCCGCAATGGCAGCCTGTATCGGCGCAAGCATTACGGGGGTGCGGACGTTTACCGCGACAAGCGCCCACGGCCTGCTCTACATGCACGAAATGACAAACTGGGCAGCAGGCGCCCGCCTGCCAATTGTCATGGCAAACGTGAACCGGTCGCTTGGCCCCGGCTGGAACATATGGGCAGAGCACACCGATGCAATGCAGGAACGCGACACCGGCTGGCTCCAGGTCTATGTCTCGACCGTCCAGGAAG
>DAOQAA010000002.1:0-96996 GCA_035353675.1 Methanoregula sp.
CGGAGACGGTGGATGACCGAAGCATCTTTTAAAAACACGTCCGTGAGGTCGCGGAGGTCGCTTTCCATGCCTTTGAGACCTTTGACCATCTCGTCAAGTTTCTCGGGGGAGATATCCTTTCGGACACCGCCAACCTTGCATACACCCTGGATTACACGGCCGCCGGTCGTTGCCTCCATGTCGTCCAGCACATGCTCCCGGAGTTTCCACGCGTTCATGAAAACGCTCTCAAAACCCATCCCGTCGGCAAAAAGCCCGAGCCAGAGAAGGTGGGAGTGCAGCCTTGAGTATTCCGACCAGATGGTGCGGAGGTACTGGGCGCGTTCCGGCACCTCGATATTCATGATCTTCTCTATCCCTTGCGCATACGTGTTGCTGTGGATGTAACTACAGATCCCGCAGATACGTTCCGCCACGTAGATGTACTCGGTGTATTCCCGTTTTTCCACGAGTTTCTCAAGACCACGGTGGACGTACCCGATTGAGGGGATCACGTCAACTACAGTCTCGTCTTCAAGCACAAGATCGAGATGGATCGGTTCCGGCAGGACCGGGTGCTGGGGGCCGAACGGGACGGTTATTTGTTTTGACATCAGGTGTCCTCCTTTGTGATGGTGACCGAAAACGGATGTTTGATCGTCGTCCGGTAGAAGTGTCCGCCAAAGTCGATGTTCATTCCCGATACCGTGATGCCGTACAGGTCGTGGATCTCGTTTTCGTAGACAAACGCCCCGAAGTAGACGCTGCTCACGCTCGGGACGACCGTGTCCTGCTTTACCGTAATGCGCAGGTTTGTCATAACGAAGTCCTTGTCGAACACGTAGTTGATCTCGAAATTGTCCTCGATCTTCGTGCACCCGATCTGGACTAACCGGTTGCCTTCCTTTTTCATCTGGGCCGTCCGGGCAACCAGTTCATCAATGCTTACCGGGATGGTGGTCTGCTGGTCAAGGGTCATTTACACACCTCCTGCCGGTTTTTCACCGGCTACAGCCGGGGCCGGTTGCTCCCGGGGGACACCCGTCACAAGGGCGGTCCGCTTCTCTTCAAGGATACCAAGGGCCTTTACGATCCCGTCAATGATTGACTCGGGCCGGGCTGCACACCCGGGCACGTAGACATCGACCGGGATGAGCATGTCAATTCCACCGGCGACGTTATAGCACTCCCTGAAGATACCTCCAGAGCACGCGCAGATGCCAATTGCCACGACAACTTTCGGGTCCGGCATCTGGTCGTAAATGTTCTTGATCACGTCACGGTTCTGCTCGTTGACCGATCCGGTTACGACGAAAACATCCGCATGCTTGGGGTTGCCGGTATTGATAATCCCGAAACGCTCCACGTCATACATTGGCGTGAGGCAGGCAAGGATCTCAATATCGCAGCCGTTGCAGCTCGATGCGTCGTAATGAATGATCCACGGGGATTTCTGTAAGTATGCCATTTCACACCACCACGAAATATGCAAGTACCGCGAGATTGACCGTCGCGGCGATGAGAGTTATCACCCACGTGCTTTTCATGGCAAGCTGCCACTTCACCCTCGCGTTGGTGTTGTCAATATACAATTCCAGCAGGAAGACGATAATTACCGCGATAATGCCAAGGATCCAGTTTGCCGCAAAGAACAGGAACACGAAACCGAGTAAAAAGACCGTCTCGTACCAGTGCGTGACCTCGATAAAACCAAGGTTCGGGCCTGAAAATTCGGTCGTGACTCCTTTTACAATCTCCTGGTGGGCGTGATGCGAAGTCGAAATATCAAAGGGCGACTTGCGCAGCTTGATTGTCAGGGTGTAAAGGAACCCAAGGAAGATTCCCGGCAGGAAAATTACAACCAGCTGGGGGAACCCGGCAATCTCGCTGACATTGAACGATCGGGTCACAAGGTACATCCCGACCGCTGACAGGATCACCATCGGCTCGTACGCCATCACCTGGATCAGTTCACGTTCTGCCCCGACGTGGCTGTAGGGCGAGTTTGCCGCGTATGCCCCAAGGACTAAAAAGACCTCTGCGAGCGTGAGCGCAAAGATCACAAGCAGGAGGTCTCCTCCGGCAAAGAAGAGCGCCCCCGTGAATATCGCGAAGATAAAGTAACTCAGTATGTAGAACCGCTGGGTATCGTTCACGACCGCTTTGTCTTTCTCAAAGAGTTTGCCGACATCGTAGAACGGCTGGAGGATCGAGGGGCCTACCCGGCCCTGCATGTGAGCGGTGATCTTCCGGTCGATACCGGCGAGCAGGCCGCCGACGACCGGGGCGAGCAGGATAAACGCAGCAGCATAGACAAGCGATATCATACAATCACCCCCCATGCAAGTGCCGTCACGAACATGACCGCAATGAACACCCCGCAGGTGTAAATTCCGACAGTGAGGAGCCGGGCCTCACCGAACCATGCATTCAGGTAATAGTTGCCAAGTTTCATACCGGTCTTTTGCCCGAGAGCGTTTGTGAAGTGCATGTCAGGAGTCATTATTATTCCTCCCGTATAAGGGGGCAGGTGGCGGTTTGCCCGGTGAGGCAGGAGGATGCTCAGGGGGAGGACGATGATCAAAAAGAGCATCATTACCATGATGATGATGTTGTCCTGCGAGAGCCGGGCGATGTTTCCATAATTCTCGAACAGGAACGGCTCGATAAGGACCTTCGAAATGATCGGGAAGATGAAACAGGTGACGGTCGTCAGTGCTGCAAGCGATACAATGGCCGCCCATTCGTGTTTGTCAACACTGCCTTCAAGGTTCTGGGCTGACGGCGTGATTACAATCAGTTTTCCCATCCACTTGGCCCAGAAAAAGACCGTAATTGCGCTGCCAAAGGCAAGGATAATCACGAGCACAAAGCCGAACGGTGCGTCAATAAATGCCTGGATTGCCGCCCACTTGGAGATCAGCATACCAAACGGTGCAAGGAACATGCCGGCAATGCCGATCACCATCATTGCAGCGAGCCGGGGCATCCGGACAATCAGGCCGTTCATGTCCTCGATGTCGCGGCTCTGGATCCGGTGCTCGACGGTACCTACGGCAAGGAAGAGGAGGGACTTTGCAATCGCGTGGAAGATAATGAGGAGTATAGCTGCCCAGATAGCTTCGTATGTCCCGATACCCGCACAGGCTACGACAAGGCCGAGGTTTGCGATTGTAGAATATGCAAGCACCCGCTTTGCGTTACTTTGCGAGATGGCAATTGCGGACGCGATAAGGAAGGTGAGACCGCCGACAAATGCAAGGGCGTAACCGGTCGCGGTGAATGCGTAAACCGGGGCAAACCGCACAAGGATATACACACCGGCTTTTACCATCGTGCTTGAATGCAGCAGTGCCGATACCGGTGTGGGGGCCACCATTGCGCCCACAAGCCATGTGGAGAACGGCATCTGGGCGGCTTTTGTCAGGCCGGCAAACCCGATAAGGGCTGCCGGGATAAGGATGAGCGCTTTTCCTGAAACAAGGATCTGGTCAAGGCCAAGCATCCCGTTGGCCTGTGTGGCGAGGTAGAGGATTGCTACGGCAAATGCGGTGCCGCCAAGCAGGTTCATCCACAGGGCGTTAAACGCGTTTGTTGTCGCTTCACCGGTCTTTGTGTACCCGATCAGGACAAACGAACAAAGCGTCGTGACTTCCCAGAAGAAGTAGACCCATACGAGGCTGTTGGAGAACACGAGCCCGAACATCGCGGACAAGAACGCAAACATGACAAAAAAGAAGATGTTGCGCCGGTCTGCGTAGTCCTTGTGGTGCTCATGGAACTCCTTCATGTACCCGAGGGCATAGACACAGATCAGGCTCCCTATGATGCCGATGATGAGTGCCATAATGATCGAGAACTGGTCGATAAACAGCGGGAACTCTACTTCGGCAGCAGGTGCATAGAACGCTTCAAACCAGACAAGGAGTGCAGTCTGGACAAGGATCAGGGCAATGACAAGATAGTTACGGTATTTGATACCCTGCCAGAGAATGAAAGCCGCGATAATGATCTCTAGTAAAAACATGACGAGGCCGGCCATGCCTGCATCAAATGAATAGTATAGTGTTCCCTTGTCAAAATAGCCCAAAAGGAGCAGAACGGTGGCCACTCCTATACAGAGCCCGGAAAGTTTAACGATCCAGTTACGTTCCCTGTCCGTACGCATAAAGAGCATAAAGAGCGCCGTGATCAGCGGGAACAGGATGAGAAATAATAATAGTTGCACGCTACATCCACCCTTTTAAACTATAGATATCTTCCATTATTAATCGTATTGAATTGAGCATGGAGAGAAGATTTCAGGGAGAATAGTACCAGGTTTTGGTATTTTTTTTTAAGATTCCGGGGATATCGTTTCCTGATTTATTCAAAGACTGCACGGAAATGATAAATGTTTAATGCATCAAAAATTCAGTAATACTGACCTGATGGTGGTTTGCCGGCGTGGCAGGGACATTTGTCCCGGACAAGACATGGCATCATCCGGATGGGGTATTATACAATAGGGGCAGGAATAAAGATCCTGCTATCCTTTGAGATTGTCAAACCTGATGTGTTATGGACTATTATCGTTCAACCGGCTGTTCTTTCGATATGCTTTACGAAATGATACCTGCCGATCGGCATAACAGGATCCCACAACATAGCAGGGAGGTCATGGAATGATAGAAACTGCATTACTCGTTGTCATTGTGATATGTGTTATCGCACTGGCCCTCGCCGCTCTCCTGGCGCGTAATCTCCTCTCACAGGATGAGGGGACGCCCAAGATGCGCGAGGTCTCCGATGCGATCAAGGTGGGTGCGGAAGCATTCATCAAGCGTCAGTACTCGACTATCGCTATTATTGCCATCGTGCTTGCCGTTGTGATCTTTGCGGTCTATTTCCTTACCGGACAGCAGTCGCTTGCCATGTACACGGCATTCGCGTATATCGTCGGTGCCGCATGCAGTGCAATTGCTGGTGTTGTCGCAATGTCAATTGCGGTCAGGACGAACATCCGCACGGCAGCAGCTGCCCAGCACAGTGACGGGAAGGCTCTTGACTTCTCGTTCCGTGGCGGGGCAATCTCCGGCCTGATCATCACCTCGATGTCACTTCTCGGTGTCTCCCTGACGTATATCGCTCTTGGAGCAGACCCGCAGACCACCCCCTTCGTCATCCTCGGCTTTGGGTTCGGTGCCTCGTTTGTGGCACTCTTCGCCCAGCTCGGCGGAGGTATCTACACCAAGGCCGCTGATGTCGGTGCAGACCTTGTCGGCAAGGTGGAAGCCGGTATTCCTGAAGACGATGTCCGGAACCCGGCAGTCGTCGCAGACCTTGTCGGGGACAACGTAGGAGACTGTGCCGGTCGTGGCGCCGACCTCTTCGAGTCCACCGCTGCCGAGAATATCGGTGCGATGATCCTCGGTGTTGCCCTCTTCCCGATCTTCGGTGTCAACGGTATCCTCTTCCCCCTCGTAATGTGTGCACTTGGTCTCCTTGCAAGCATGATCGGTATCCTCACCGTCAAGGGTAAGGATGGTGCCGACCCGATGGATGCCATGAACCGGGGGTATTACATTACTGCGATCATCTCCGCGGTCTTCCTCTTCTTTGGGGTCCAGTGGCTCCTTGGATCGGCAACCGGCTGGATGTACTTCTTCTACGCGGGTCTCGTCGGTATTATTCTCTCGGTCTGTTTCCTCCGGGTCACCCTGTTCTATACCGACCACCACTACCGGCCGGTAAAAGAGATCGCTGACGCATCCGAGACCGGAGCCGCGACAAACATCATCACCGGGTTCTCGGTCGGTCTTGAGACCACCGCAGTCCCCGCCCTCCTCATCGGCGTCTCCCTCATACTCTCCTACTGGTTCGGTACCATGACCGGTATCCCGAACGGCGGCCTCTACGGCACTGCCGTTGCAACCGTGGGTATGCTGATGGTCTGTGCGTACGTCCTTGCCATGGACACCTTCGGGCCTATCGCCGACAATGCCGGCGGTATCGTTGAAATGAGCGGCGCACCCGAAGAAGTCAGGAAGCGCATGGACAGCCTCGATGCAGCCGGTAACACCACAAAGGCACTCACCAAGGGATATGCAATCGGCAGTGCCTCCCTCGCGGTATTCCTGCTCTTCAACGCGTATATGGCCGACATTGCCAAGCTGACAGAGAAGGCATTCGATGTCGTTAACCTTGCAAGCGTCCCGGTATTTGTCGGGGCACTTCTTGGTGCGATGCTCGTCTTCCTCTTTGCGAGCTTCGCCATCCGTGCAGTCTCAAAGACCGCACAGTCCGTGATCGGTGCAGTCCGCACCCAGTTCAAGAACCCGGCCATCATGGCAGGCACCCAGAAGCCTGACTACGCAGAAGTCATCGATATCACGACCCAGGGAGCGCTCAAGAGCATGGTCCTCCCCGGCATCCTTGTGATCGCATTCCCGATCATCATCGGTGTCACCATGAAATACGAGGCCCTCGCCGGCTTCCTTATGGTCGCGACAATCACCGGCATTCTCCTTGCACTCATCCTCAACAATGCAGGCGGTGCATGGGACAATGCCAAGAAATTCATTGAAAGCGGTGCCCACGGTGGCAAAGGCAGCGAAGCCCATAAGGCTGCTGTTGTCGGTGACACGCTCGGCGACCCGTTCAAGGATACCGCCGGCCCGTCACTCCACGTGCTCATCAAGCTCCTTGCTACATTAACGCTCGTGCTTGCGCCGCTGTTTATCTGAAAAATATCAAAACCCTTTTTTCGTAATTTGTTCTGGTTCCGGCGATCTTTGCCGTCAGACAGGGTTTGGCAAAATAGCGGGAAAAACAGATCTTTTCATTATAAAACGGGAAACCCGTTGTGACAGCAATCGTAAAAAAATACCGTCCGGCAGTTCCGTTATCGTTTCACGATACTCGTTTATGAGAGGGATGATTCCCGGAACTTTCCGGCCGGGATATGAATGACAAATTGTGCTCCTTTTCCATATTCCCCGACTTCCCGGATTGTCAGGCCGGTGATGGAAAGGATTTCCCGTACAAGATAGAGACCAAGACCAGTGTGTACGCCAAACCCTTTTTCAAAAATTTTCTCTTTGTTCCGGGGAGGGATCCCTTTCCCGTTGTCAGTCACAACGATCTTCGCACAATCCGGGGATACCGACCCGCTTACTACTATCCCGGTTACTCTTTCTCCATGCATCAGGGCATTTTCAAAGAGGTTGAAAAACACCTGTTTCAGGAGCGGATCGGCAAAGATCTCCAGTCCGGAAATGGATGGATCGACCTGGACAATACGAAATGTACTATCCTGGCATACCCCCCGGATTAACAGAGACAGGTTCTGCCAGACAGGATTCTGTATTCCGATATCCTCATATTGACGGGTAAACGAGATGAGGTCCTGGATCACTTCGCTTGTATGAAATGCCCGGTTAACAAGCGTCCTTGTTGCCGGGTCTGTGACCTTTGTCTCGATCAATTCAAGATATCCCTGGAGGCTGGTCAGTGCGTTAAGAATATCGTGCCGGGTCACAGAAGACAGCAGCGTGAGTTTCTTATTCGCTTCATGCAGGGCCTGCTCTGTATATCTGCGGTCAGTGATATCCCGGCCCACTGACTGGTACTCCGCCAGCCGGCCATCCCTGTCAAATATTCCACGGTCTGACCACTGCTGCCAGCGTATCTCGCCATCCGGCATCAGGATCCGGTGTTCGACGGTCTGCACCGGATGATCAGGTGTTATCTGTTTAAAATGAGCCCTGATGAGGGGGAGATCCTCTTTGGGGATCAGCGGGGCAAACGGGCGTCCGATAATCTCCTCACGGGTCTTGCCGAAATACCGGCAGTACGCTTCATTCACGAAACTATGTGAACCGTCCGGGGAGAACCGGCAGATAAACTCCATCTGGTCCTCTACGATATTCCGGTATCGCTCCTCGCTTTTGACAAGTTCCTGCTGGCCACGTGTCAGCTCATCGTAGTTCGCCCGCAGTTCCTCTTCTGTAGCGGTCAGCTGTTCGTAGGCAGCGTTCAGCTCCTCAAGGGTTTTTTTCAGTTTCTCTTCCGATTCTTTTTGTCCGGTGATGTCCCGGCCCACGGACTGGTACTCTGTCAACCGGCCGTTCCTGTCAAATACCCCACGGTCTGACCACTGCTGCCAGCGTATTTTGCCATTTGGCATCAGGATCCGGTGCTCAACCGTCTGCACCGGATGATCAGGCGTTATCGATTTAAATTGCGCCCAGATAAGTGGGAGATCTTCTTTCGGGATTTCCGGGGCAAAATGATGGCCAATAATTTCCTCGCGGGTCTTCCCGAAATACCGGCAGTACGCTTCGTTCACGAAAATATGCGTCCCGTCCGGGGAGAACCGGCAGATAAATTCTGTCTGGTCTTCTACGACATTCCGGTATCGCTCTTCGCTTTTGACAAGCTCCTGCTGGTTTTTCGTGAGTTCATTATAATTCTGGCGGAGCTCTTCTTCCGTGACGGTCAGCTGCTCGTAAGCGGCATTCAAATCCTCAAGGGTTTTTTTCAGTTTCTCTTCCGATTCCTTTTGTCCGGTAATATCCCGGCCCACGGACTGGTATTCGGTTACTTTCCCGGAGGGATCAAAAACAGCACGGTCGCTCCACCGCTGCCACCGCACAGAGCCGTCCGGCATAACGATCCGATGGTCGATAGTACCAACAGGGTGGCCCGGTGAAAAGGAGACAAAAAATTTCTCCAGATGCACCCTGTCTTCGGCTGGGACTGTTGGCCGGAACCTGTGACCAACGATCTCCTCACGGGTCTTGTTGAAATACCGGCAGTACGCTTCGTTCACAAAAATATGCGTGCCATCTGGTGAGAACCGACAGATAAATTCTGTCTGGTCTTCTACGACATTCCGGTACCGCTCTTCGCTTTTGACAAGCTCCTGCTGGTTTTTCGTGAGTTCGGTATAATTCTGGCGGAGCTCTTCTTCCGTTGCGGTCAGCTGCTCGTAGGCAGCGTTCAGTTCTTCGTATGTCCTTTGTAGCTTCTCTTCGGCCTCTTTTCTCGCGGTGATATCACGGATGGATTCAATTGCGCCAATTACATTGCCACTTGTATCACAGAGCGGCGAGGCAATCAGCCAGAGATGGGCTCCTCTGTTATCATACAGAGTCGGGCTGTAAAATTCCGAGATAATAGCATCCCCGAAAGAGACCTTTTCCGGATCCGCTCCTGCCCTGCTCGTATCAGAAGAAAGGATCCGGTCCACCAGCGGGATTCTGTTTTCATTGTAGTGCCCAAGGATCTGCCCATAATTTTTGGTTCCGAGAATTGCACTGGAAGGCGTCCCGGTCAGCTTCTCCATCATACGGTTCCATGAAATTACCGTATTCTCACGGTTGATTGCAAACGTTGCATCCGGGAGAAAATCTATCATGTTCGCCATCATCTGCCGGGACTCTTTTAATTCTTCACGCGCCTTTTTGCGGTCAATGGCATTCATGACATTATATTCCAGTTCGGCAAACTGGGACTTCGGGTTCCCGCCTTTCTGGAGGTAGAAATCAGCGCCGTTATTGAGCGCTTCGATGGCGATCTCCTCCCTGCCTTTCCCGGTAAACAAAATAAACGGGAGACTGGGATAGTGTCGACGGATCCGCCGCAAAAATTCAATGCCATTTATTGACGGCATTTCATAATCAGAAATAATGCCATCATAGTTCCGGTTATTTGTTTTTTGGAGTGCCTCCCCGACAGACTGTGCTGTATCGACCTCTAATTTCCCTGATTTTTCAAGAAAAATTTTTGTCAGGTCAAGCAGCGTGGGATCGTCGTCGAGATACAACACTGAGAACATTACTTTACCACATCACGATAATTGTCCTTTTAATTCATACAGGATAAATCCAATTGGTTTGATCCTGAACTGATCCGGGGAAGTTGCTGGTCATTATGCAGTTTTTATGATGACCAAATAATATTATGGCATCCCAGAATGTATTACACGGGATAAAATACCGGACAAAAAAGTAACCGGAAGACAATTACAGGAAAAAATGGAGCGGATATACCTGGCGGGATCCGGGGGTCCGGATCAACTGCACCCGGTCCAGCCGCAGTTCTTGCAGATTCCCTGGTTGCACCCCTCGCCGAAGTCAAGGGGCTCATGGCATTCAGGGCAGAGGTGTTTCTCTTCGACCTTTTTAATATTCCAGTTATTTAATGTCGCAATACTCTGGTTTTTGGCCGAAAGCTCAATGCACCGTCCGACAACATCTGCACATGAATGACCTTCCGATGAGGGGTTCTTGATCGCGGCAAGACAGTTTACTTTGGCAAACTGTTTGACGAACTTTTCGTAGGGTACGCCATTCTGGAGCCCGGTGCTGATGGCGCGGCCAAGGGCGCTGCTGTTTGCGTCACACCCGCCGCTCCCTACAGTCCGGATAAAGACTTCCATGGGCTTTCCGTCCATCAGGTTCACCGTCACATAGAGACGGCAGCACCCGGATTGGCAAAGGTAAGTCCGGCCGGCCAGTTCTTTTGGCCGGTTGATGAAAAGCGACGGAATCTTCTGGGGTATTGCCTTCATGGCAGGAGCAGTGGGAGTGACTGCTTCAGGCACCGGACTTTTGTCTTTCAATGCAAGTACAACATCTTCCCTGCTGCCGGTACGGTAGATGGTGATCCCTTTAAGGCCAAGTTTCCAGGCCATTAAAAGCGCCTCTTCACAATCCTCCTTTGTCGCAGAACGGGGCATGTTAATGGTCTTGCTGATCGAGGCATGGACATATTTCTGGAAACTGGCCTGCATCCGGATGTGGTCACGCCACGGGATGTCAAGTGCAGTCTTGAAAAGTGCAAGGAACTCTCCCGGCAGCCAGTCAAGGTCCTGGATAGTCCCTGTCTCATGAACGCGGGAAATGACCTCATCAGCCTTCACTGCAAGTTCCTCACCACCAAAACCCATCCGGGAGAGGGTTTGTATAAGCGCTTCACGAAACACCGGGTTCACGATTACAAAGGTCTTGCCCACCGTGTTCTTCCGCGTGTAGGCAAACGAGAAGACCGGCTCGATACCACTGGAACAATTGGCCAGAAGCGAGATCGTCCCAGTCGGCGCAACGGTCGTCATTGCAGCGTTCCTGACAGCAACATCTTTCCAGATGCTGCCCTGCCATGCAGGGAATGTTCCCAGTTTCTCTGCACGACGGTGAGACTCGTCTATGGCGGTCTCGGTTATGATATTCATAACGTGCTCGCACCATGCCCGGCCTTCGAACGAATCGTACGGGAGGCCGATCATAAGCATGGCATCGTGAACACCCATGACGCCAAGGCCGATCTTTCGTGTCCTCCGCGTCGCTTCAGCGATCTGCGGGATGGGAAACACGTTCTTGTCGATCACAATATCGAGGAACCGGGTCGCCATCCGGGCGGTCTCTTTGAGTATATTCTCGTCAAGGGCACCGTCATGGATACATGCGGCAAGGTTGATGCTGCCGAGCACACAGCTCTCGTATGGGAGGAGGGGCTGCTCCCCGCAGGGATTTGTCGTGTCAATCTCGCCTAGATGGGGAGTCGGGTTATGCCGGTTGATCTCGTCGTAGAAGAGAATGCCGGGTTCGCCGTTTTTCCAGATCCCGTCAACAATCCCCGTCCAGATCTGGCCGACGGTAACTTTTGCTCCCGAATGAGGATTGGTGAGCCAGACCGTCTCAAACTGTCTTTTTTCGACAAGGTCCATGAACCTGTCATTTACCATGACGGATATATTGAAGTTAGAGAAATCGCCCTCTTTTTTCTTTGCCGCGATGAATGCAAGAATATCGGGATGCCAGACATTGAGGATCCCCATGTTTGCCCCGCGCCGGCGCCCGCCCTGCTTGATCACATCGGTGGCCGCATTAAATACCCGCATGAACGAGATAGGACCGGAAGCGACGCCATCGGTGGACTGGACGGGTGAACCTTCCGGCCTGATATGCGAGAAATTGTATCCGGTGCCACCTCCGGTCTTGTGGATAATCGCCCCTTCCTTCATTGCATCGAAAATCCCGTCAATGGAGTCCGGCACGGGAAGGGTAAAACAGGCGGAGAGCTGCCCGATTTCCGTCCCCGCGTTCATGAGCGTGGGTGAATTCGGCAGGAACCGCAGCGAGATCATGGCCTGGTAAAAACGGTCTTTTTCGGCTTTGTCATCTGCCAGTGCCGAGGCTACACGGCGGCAGATATCTTCGTATGTCTTCTCGCCCTTCCGTAAATAGCGGGCAGAAAGAATGCTGTCGACAACTGATGGTGGATTCATGGCAGGACCTGTGCTATTGTTCCGGTGATTTAAAAAGGACTATACTATGGATGAAATATTGCTCACGAAGTGAATTATAGATTGTTATCTGCTGTGCGTCAGCGATCCGGGAAACCACAACTGGTTTTTAAGGAGAGTATATTGAGGAATTACGACCGCCCGGATACCTTCCATCCTGCCGTTTAAACAGCTAAGATCCGGAATGGTCACGGCTGCACCGCTAAAGTGACATGCCCTTCTTTTACTGATATATCCTGATAGTGGGACAGGGGAGTGCATCTGGAAAACCGGTTCTCAGGTACATCTTTTCAGGTATGTCCGGGTAAAAACCGGACTTTCGTAATTTTCCTCCACCCCGGCGTTAACAGGACGCAGAATCTATATTCATATCGGGTACGTTACGACTGTACTTCTTCGGGTTTACCTCGGCTTCCGGCAGTAATCAGTGCAGAAATAGTACCTTACATTGTCATAAGTGCTTGTAAACCGGGCATTCTCCTCATCCACTACCATATAACAGACCGGATCGATGGCCATTTCTGGTTCCTCCGCTGTATATCACAGCCTCTTTGCGCATCTCACCAATAAAGGTATAGATCCAGTAAAAGACGATCTGGCGATACCTACATGCCGGTATTTAGGAGGGGTTGCAAAAAATATAATTGCACTATATATATAGTACCAGATCGATATATGTCGCAAAGGGGATTATTATGACGGATGCTCCAGTAAATCCAGGTCAACCCAAGTCCGGTACAATAAATATTACCTCTTCACCCGCAGGAGCGCCGGTCCTGCTTGACGGAACCGCTACCGGGAGGGTTACTCCGGCAGCTCTTGAAAATATTTCAGCAGGCCGCCATGTTATTGCAATCACACTGCCTGACTGTACGATTATCTCACGGGAAGTTGCTGTCACAGCAGATTCAACAATCAACGTCTGTCTGAGAAAATTAACAAAAGAAGAGACCGATTCAATCCGGATAATCGGCGTATATACTATCGGTTGTGTGGTACTCCTTGTCGGGCTTGCTATTATTAACCGCCTGTATTTTTATCCAATTGATGACCTGACCCAGTTGATGATCTATATCGCCTGCTCCGGGGGTCTTGGCAGTCTTGCCTTCAGCATATTCGGGTACATCGACCACCTTGGAAAGAACGATTTTGACCTGAGCTTTTTCGGCTGGTATATCCTGCGCCCGCTCATCGGTATCATATACGGGACATTTGCATTCCTTTTTGTAGCCGGAGGGCTCATGTCGCTGTCTGGAATTGATCCGGGAGCAAGCCTCTATACAACAAAAACCGTCATGTTCTACTGCGCACTGGCATTCCTTGCCGGTTACGCCGAACATGCATTTTCGCTCCAGTTAAAGGAACTGGCAGAAGCACTCTTTAAAAAAGAAGGGGCCTGACAGGACACCGGTATTTCAGGCCGGATACCAACCGGCCCATTCCTGTTTTTTTCCCGGCTTACTGCCATGTCACCTGGAGCGGATTTCTCCTGGGGATACCGTAGACCTTGTATTGCGGGTTGCCAAACATCATTACATAGGCACATTTCCTTCCGTCTGGCAGACCGAGTTCCTTTTGGAGGGGTTCGTTCGACATCGCTGCCATGGCAACGAATCCTGCCCAGCAGGTGCCAATCCCGAATGACGGGGCGGCAATATCGAAATGCGTGAGGGCGATAATGGCATCGATCATTGCACCCGGGTTGCCTTCCGGTATATGGGCGATAAGCAGGTGGGGGGCGCCACGGCAGATTACATCATTCCCGCCTTCCCATTCGTCAATAAGATGGGGAACATAGCCACTCAGCGGGTGCGCGGAATTGACAAGCGTCTTCATCCATTTTATGGTCAGCCCGGCAATCTTTTTGACCTTTTTTTTGTCATAAACGACAGTCCACTGGACCGGCTGCCCGTTGCCTCCTGATGCCGCATACCGTGCAATGTCAAGGACCTCAAGGATCTTCTCTTTTTGGACCGGGTCTTTTGTGAAGTGCCGGACAGAACGGCGTTTTTTAAGATACATTGCCATATCGTCAGGGAAAATAGTGCCGGCACCGGCCGACAGGGACACCTTCTCGTCCGGGCGGACGTTAAGAAGGAGAGCCTGCGACGGGCAGTATGCCTCACAGTGACCGCACCGGATGCACATGGCGGCTTTTTCTTCCGGGACTTTTGGCAGGGTAGTCTCATCTGCCGGGTCGATAATTGACATCGGGCAGATAACAGAGCAGATCCCACAGCGGGTGCAGAGATCCTGGTTAATGAGTACTGTTGACATTTTTACCGTCCTTGTCCTGGCCTTTTATGATACGGTTGTACCCGTACCTGTTGATATCATTTCCTCCTTTCCCGAAAAATGAGCCATATTTTTTATCCCTCACCCCGCCCCATGAAGTTTCATGGACCCGGTAATCATACGTATCCGGCAGGAACTCGAAGTACAGGCAGACCCACAGATCCAAAAGACCTCAAAACGGTTCTTTAAGGAAGATATTACGTGCTACGGCATGAAAACCGCAGCAGTCGTAGCCCTCGCAAAGAAATACTGGAAAGAGATCAAAAACCGGGACAAGCAGGAAATCTTCTCTCTCTGCGAGGAACTCTACAAATCCGGATATATGGAGGAATCTTTCATCGTTTCGGACTGGGCCCATGCCCTTTCCGGCCGGTACGAGCGGGAGGATATCGAAGTGTTCCGGCGCTGGATTGATACCTACATCACCAACTGGGCATCATGCGACGGTTTTTGCAACCACACGATGGGGGACTTTATCGAACAATACCCGGAGTATACCACCGAATTAAAAAACTGGACGAAGTCAAAGAACCGCTGGATGCGCCGGGCGGCGGCAGTCTCACTGATTGTCCCGGCAAAACACGGGAAGTTTTTTACTGAAGCAATCGAGATTGCCGATCTTCTTCTCACTGACAGTGATGACATGGTGCAGAAAGGTTACGGGTGGCTCTTAAAAGAGGCCAGCCGGGAGCACGAGCCCGAAGTATTTAACTATGTCATGCAGAACAAAAAAACGATGCCCCGGACTGCTCTCCGGTATGCAATCGAGCTGATGCCAAAAGACCTGCGGGCAGAAGCGATGAAAAAAGACTGGTAATAGGAACATCACGTAGTATCAAGTGTTGTTTTGCCGGTAAACCGGTTTCTTTTTTTACGGATATTTCTTAAAAAAAGTGAAATAATCGTCAATTGTCCTGTCACTCAGCAGCAGCTACCTTGTCGTAGAAGAACGCCGCGAGTACTGCACCGACGACCGGTCCTATAATGTAAATCGGGAAGAACATCCAGAGATTCGAACCTCCCAGCAGCCAGTCCATCAGGTAGGGCCCGAACGTTCGTGCCGGGTTAAGTGATGCACCGGCGATGTTGCCTGTCGCTGTAATCATCCCGCCAACGGTCAGGCCGATAATAAGACCCGCAAATCCGGGGGGAGCACGTTTATCCACGGCAACACCCATGATCGCAAGCATCAGCACAAACGTTGCGATTGCTTCAACAAGGATTGCCTGTCCGTAGCTGATACCCGGAAATGGCGCCGTTGCCCCGAGCCCGCCGATTGTGACCGCATCCACGCCAACGGTCAAAAAGAAAAGCAGGCTGCCGATTGCTGCCCCGATACACTGGGAAATAATGTACCCGATCGATTCAACAGCCGGGAACCGTTTGGTTGCAAGAAGGGCAATCGTCACCGCCGGGTTCAGATGTGCACCGGATACCCGGCCGAGTGCATAGATGACAACCGCAATGATAATCGCAAAAGACATCCCGATGGCAAACCAGTCCGCAAGACCCCCAAGCTGCCCGATACCTACGTTAAACGGAGTGGCCGGTTTTGTACCGGCAGCAAGCATCAGGGTCATTGCCGCTGCACCGGCGCCGAAATAGACCAAAAGAAGGGTTCCCACACCTTCTGCAATACACCGGGTGGAAAGCGATGCCATTACTTACCATCTCCATACGCAGCACTGCAGGCCGGACAGAGCATCCGGGGCATCTTCCCCGGCAGTTTCCGGGAGGGCAGCGGATAACTTCCTTCCCAGACCTCTACTTCCTTACGAATGGTATGTTTCATGCAGGTTCCCATTCCGCAGGAAACACAGACTGCGACTGCATCGCTGTCTTTTCCCTCTTTTGCACAGACATAGCATTTCATGATGTTTCACCTCTTGATTCTCTCATTTTTCCCGTTTACTGCTTAATTCTATTACCACAGGCAGTAGACTCAGGTTCTCATAGAGATTGCCGGTGCACAAATCCATGAGAGATACAACAGATGCCACAGCAACCTTGTTTGTGAAATGCGACACTCCGTATCATTAAAGTTACTGAGCCACAGCGGTCAGCGGATTGTTACGTAATGCACCTCGAGCTGCGGGGTGGCATTTATATGCCCCTGTTTCAGTTTCCTATGCCTCATATCGGTCCTCTGCCGGATTTTTTGATCTCAAAAAGATAGTAAAAGGACACTTTTCCAGAAACGGGAATAACAGTACCGGCAGACGCCTGTAAAAGTATAACGATGAAAAAAACCGCAGTTAACGCCAGATTTATCAAACCGGCTCACAATTTTAAAATTATGAAACACAAATCGGTAGTTCTGCTTGCCGTATTGTCGGTGATTGCATCGGCAGTTTTTATTGCGGGGTGCGCCTCGATTCTCAAAACCAATGCCACGCAGGTATCCCCCACACCCTCTGCAAGTCCTTTACCCGGCATTACTCCGGGGGGACAGGGACTCTCTGCTTCAACAGGGACAAGTGTTGTTGACGCAAACAACCAGTTCACCCATGATCTGTTCCGCGAGATTTCCCTGAACCAGACAACCGGGAATGACAATATCCTTTTCTCGCCATTCTCCATCTCGTCAGCCCTTGCCATTACGTATGAAGGGGCACGCGGGAATACTGCCGATGAGATCCGGTCGGTCTTTTATTTCCCAGAAAATTCCACCAGCATGAGAGAGGGATTTGCATTACTCAATGCCGGGATCAACAGTAAGGATGCGGGCTATACCTTAAGCACTGCAAACGCTCTTTGGGCAGAAAAGACCTACCCGTTCCTTCCAGAATACATCGGCACAGCAGAAACATACTATGCCGCAAACACAACGAACCTTGACTTTAAAGGCCAGCCGGAAGCCTCGCGCCAGTCCATAAACTCGTGGCTTGAAGACAAGACCAATAACAAGATAAAAGACCTGCTGCCCCCGGGAAGTATCGCCCCCATTACCAGGCTTGTCATAACAAATGCCGTATATTTCAAGGGCACATGGCAAAAACAGTTCGATGCAAACAAGACTGCCGATGCCCCGTTCAGGAAACCAGACGGGACAACAGTTACTGTAAAGATGATGCAGCGGACCGACAAAGATGCCGTCTATCCGTATACGGAGAACGCTGACCTTCAGGTGATTACACTGCCGTATACCTCCACCAGCGGAAAAGGACTCTCCATGCTTGTCCTCCTTCCAAAAGATGATGACCTTTCAACGATTGATCAGTATCTCGATCCGGTCAATCTCTCTGCACTCACGCAATCTGAATCATCCCGCCGGGTCATGGTATATTTCCCGAAATTCAAAATCGAGACAAGGTATTCCCTGCCGAAAACCCTTGGCACAATGGGGATGCCCACTGCATTTTCCGACAGGGCAGACTTCTCCGGCATGGATGGCACTAAGATACTGTATATCAGCGATGCTATCCACAAAGCATACATCGATGTGAACGAAGAAGGCACCGAAGCGGCAGCGGCAACCGCTGTTGTGATGTGGGTCAAAGCCGTTGAGACTGAAGAACCGGTACCGGTGTTCCGGGCTGATCACCCGTTCGTTTTCCTGATACAGGACGATGACAGTGGTGCGATCCTCTTTGCCGGGCGGATCACAAACCCCGGCAATACCTAAAACAGGTCAATACAAAGGGAGATTCCTGAAACGGAACCGGTTCCCCTCTTTTTAAAAAAAACCGGTTCTGGAGAAAACCTGACAGGGATTACAAAAATGTTCTTTTTGCGTATGATGTTGACCAGTTATGTCCCTGTCCATTTCACCAGAGCCTGCCCGGGAAAAAAATTCCTCATTACCGGCCACCCCCCCCCAATGCTGATGAGGGAGGGGGGGGTCCTGCTTTGTATCAGAACCCAAAGAGGGGAGTAGGGGGGTACCTATGATCCCATTGCCCCGATGGTCACCCCCTCCTAAGGGCATGAAAGGTGACCCCCACCACATGGACGGTTAGGAGGGGTGGCACAGGGTCCACGACGAAAGCCTCCAGGCGAAGTACAGGTTTTGTGACTGGAATTTTAAAGGTGGCCCCCTCCCTTTGCTGAGACTGGGGGGGTCGCCTTCATTACTCATGAAACGGTGGCAGGGGGGTGGGGGGGTCCCGGATTTTTTTAAGGGAGGAGGCTACTCCCTAATGGAAAATGGCGTAGTATGAAAAAAGGGACAATAACAAAACCAAAATTATGAAGGGCCATTAATTTCATCAGTTCACAATCCGGCATCTAAAAAATCACGGACTTTCCCGGTCGGTCCTGCCAGGATCCGGGCCAGGATCTTTCTCGTTTTTCCGGCCGGTCCCGGGTCCGGGGCTCGTTCCTGGCATCTCATGAACAGTCCCGATTGCCCCGATACGGTTACCATCCCCATCAATAAGCGGAGCCGCCCGGATCCAGAGCCTTTTCCCGTTACCATTATTGAGCAGCGGACAGAAGGTCTCCGCTTCCAGTGCAGCACCATTCCGTCTCATATTCGTATAATACCGGAAAATCTCCTCATCTGGCGTGTCGAGCAGGTCGACAAGGAGGGGACGTGATGTGCCATAGAAGGGGAGGGAATGGAGGTCTTCACCAAACCCGAGAATCTGGGTACGCGATATCCCGGTAAGCTGTTCTATAGCCTGGTTCCAGGCGACCACTGACTTTTTGTTATCAATAATAAAAG
Organism: Methanoregula sp.; assembly: GCA_035353675.1. Lineage (GTDB taxonomy): Archaea > Halobacteriota > Methanomicrobia > Methanomicrobiales > Methanospirillaceae > Methanoregula. Next base: position 19,230 of record DAOQAA010000002.1, read on the forward strand.
TCGGATACGGGAGGAATTCGACAACGTCAAGAATTTCTTTCTGGATCGTCTGTAGCTTTTTTTCTGCCTGCCGGCGTTCTGTTATATCCTCTACAAGGCCGCTGATGCATTCAATTTCCCCGTTATTTGTCGTCTTGATTAACGCTGTGACAAGGACTGCAATTTTTGTGCCATCCGGCTTTATAAGAGACAATTCCCTGTTTTTGACAAACCCGTGTTTTTTTAGCTCTTCGAGGAATTTTGCACGGCCATCCTGTTCTGAAAAAATATTTGCAACCTCGACCTCCTCGAGCTTCTCAAGTGTCGGGTAACCGAGGATACGGACAAGCGTCGGATTCCCCCAGAGGAACTTTCCTTTCGGATCACCGGTACTCCGGTATACGCCAACATTGATGTTTTCCACCGCTGACTGGTATCGTTCTTCACTCTCCCTGAGCCGTTGTTCAACCTTATGCTGTGTAATATCCCGTGATATCGATGATGCTCCGATCACCGTCCCATCCTCATCGATAATCGGGGAGATTGTCACGGACACATCAATAATTGTCCCGTCCCGTTTATTCCTGAGCGTTTCAAGACTGTTGACAGATTCTCCCTTCTGGATACGGTCTATGATACTCTCCATTTCGAGGCGCCGTTCCGGGGGGATGATCAGGGAAATATGCCTCCCCAGGATCTCATCCTTTCCATAACCGTAAAGCCGCTCTGCGGCAGGATTCCAGCTGATAATATTACCCTGAGGGTCTTTTCCGATAATCGCGTCATCAGTTGACTGGACAATTGCGGAGAGGATTTTACGGGTCCGTTCAGCCTGTTTATTACTGGTAATATCCCGCGAAATACCAAGCACCGCCGGGATGCTCCCGTTATCATTTATGAGAGGGACTAGGGAATTATCCTGCCAGTATTCTTTGCCTTCATACAGGATTTTTTCCTCATTCCGGAGGGGTTTTCCGGTATCAAAAACCTGCTTTAAGATCTTATATTGCCGGTCTGCAACATCACGGGGGAAAAATTGCCGCCGGGGTCTGCCAATAATTTCGTTTGCTGAAAGGTTCAGGCTTTTTGCAGCGGTAGTGTTGACAAACCAGACCACATCGTCCCTGCCGATAATATAGATCTTATCCGGTGCTGCTTCTGCAAGGGTACGGTACTTTCTTTCGCTTTCCCTGAGAGCGTCTTCTGCGATCTTCCGCTGGAGCGCGATAGCTGCCTGGTGGGCATAGGTTTCGATTCGTGGAAGGTCAGTGACAGTTGCTCCTTTTTTCAGGAAAATCAGGGCAGCGCCAAGGAGTTCCCCTCCACGGGTAAACCCGATCGAATAAATCTCCCCGTAATTAAACGCAGCTTCAAGTTTATTCGAGATATCGACCGGTAATGCCCTGAATGCAATCTCATGAAGCGATACCTTTGGGTTCATGAGAGTCCCGGTACGCAGCGACGCGAAACCGTCTGCGTTGATAGGAAGGCTCAACCCGACCGGGTCACGACCAAGCTCCCGGGTGCATACATCTCTTGCATTCTGGTCAAGCATACAGTGGATAGTGACAAGTCCCGTGGCTGAATCATACGTGTCAATGACAATAACCGCATCCGGAACAAATTCCTGAAGGTCAGAAGCAATCTTTTCATAGATATCTGAATCTGCCGGCATGTCGAGGAACCCAAGCAGCGTCCCTGATAAAAATTCTATATGAGAGACATAATCCCTGATCTTTGCTTCTGCTTTATACCGTTCACTGATATCGTGAATGATTCCTTCGACCCCGAGACACTGGCTGGCCCCGTCATAATAATAGTGGCTGCTTGCCTCTGCATAAAGGGGAGTGCCGTCCTTCCGTTTCAGGACTACTTCGTAATTTTTCACCGATCCGGTTTTTTTAAGGGCATCAAGGAAGTCTTTCCTTTTTGCAGGATCCACGTAGAGCGTTTCGGCAAGGTTTTTTCCAAGAACTGCATCAACAGAATCATAGCCAAACATTGGCGCCCCGCTCGGGCTGACGAGGATCAGGTTTCCGTCCTTGTCGGTCCGGTAAAACACGTCCTGTACGTTTTCGATAAGGCTCCGATACAGTTTCTCGCGTTCAGCAAGCGCCGCTTCCGCCCGCTTGCGTGGCGTTATGTCCTCAATAAGAATTGTACTTCCCCGTGTGCCATCATCAAAGACCGTTTTCATGCTTTTGATGTTAAAATAAAAGGCCTCGGAATTTTTTACAAAACTGACTTCACGATTCTCCTCTTCGTGTGCGAGAACATCGGAAATTATTACAGGCAGGGCTTCACCGCTGATGCCGTTTAAGGAAAGATCAACGATATGACAGCCGACAATATCCTCTTTTTTTAAACCGAAAAACTGGTTGAAACTATCGTTTGTAAACAGTATCTTGCGATTTTCGTCCAGGGTAACAACAAGGTTTGAAGAGATACTCACCATGGCGGAGATCGGAATCCTCTGCGTAAGGAAAAAGACACGGGCTGCGCCATAAGAATACGTTTCCACCCGTCCGGAAATTAGAAGACCTTCCAGGTATTTGGAGACTGAGTTACGGTTCATCTTCAACCGGGACGCAATCTCCGTGATTGTAAGTCCTTTGGGATGCATTTTTAAAAGAACGGTGATCCGGGAGATCGTTTCCTTTTCAAGCGCCAGATTTCATCCCTCCTGTCACACACATTTTCCTTATTTGCCCGATAACATCCGATTTTTTATATTGTAATTATATTAGTAAATATTATACCAAACTACAATGGTTAACTGGTCCTTTTTTCTCCTGCCGGGGGAGTAAGATCGGGCGCTTTGTCAGCACGGTGTTGTTTTAATAAATCCGTGTTTAAGGATCATCTCTCTCATTTGAAGAGAGATTCCGGCTATTAAGCTGAATTATAAAAATGTAATATATAATGTTTTGCTCGGCAATACTGACCAGCAGGATCGCCTTCATTTTTGACGGGCTATTATTAGTTGCAAAAAAATATAATGCCACGGATTTTAATATGGACCAGCCAGGAGGGGATTGGGATACAATATCCCTCGGGCTGGAGGGAGAGGAAATGCCAAGAAGCGTAAATGAACGGGTTGTGACCGTTGTGTCACATGATGTAGAGAACTGGATCCAGCACGGCGATGAAATGATGGCTGCGGGAGATCCTGTAAAGGCTATTGAATTCTATGAAAAAGCCCTTGAGTACGATTCCAACTCTTCCAGGGCGTGGCACAACAAGGCTAACGCTCTTGAGACTATTGGAAACCACCAGGAAGCTCTCCGGTGTTATGATGTTGCACTGATGTGCGATCCGAGGGATGCCGAATGCTGGTACAACAAGGGTGTTGCGCTCAAGGTCATCGGCAGGGCAAATGAAGGCGCAACCTGCATCAACACGGGGATCAATATCGCGATGGGGCATCACGAGAAATAATCCATTACTTTTCATCTCGTTTGAGTTCGTTGGTCGTACATGTTTTTGTTAAAAGGCCATTGGGGTAATGGCCGGAATCACTCCACTTCTTTTCATGTTTTATCTGAAATATCCTGTTCCCGGACCGTTATTATCCGGGCTCCTTCGTCCTCATACAGTCTGACCCGGCCCAAAAGGCCATTTAACCTGCATGCCGTGATCAGGTTTCCGGTCAGGATATGGATCACCGGTTCTGTCCCGGAGCCGGCCTCCTCCCCGGGCCGGGGTTCCCGGGTGAGAATAAAGTCCTCGCGATTTCTCAGGGCGGATAAAAGGAGATCACAGATATCCCCTGTTGATAAACCACGATTCTTTTTCCGGCGCCCGATCTTTCCTGCCATACAGGAACATACCGGATGCCGGCATAAAAAGGATTTTACTGAAAATTTTAGGCCGGCTTTTGCCCTTATCTTCCCTAAAAATCAGATCCCAAGATTTTTCAGGAAAAGTTCATGGAGCCGGAGGTCCCCGCCAAGCTCCGGGTGGAAGGCAAGCGCAATATAGCGACCCTTCTCAACGGCGACGAACCCCTGGTCCAGTGTTGCAAGTACATCGACACCGGAACCGGCTGTCGTAACAACCGGTGCCCGGATAAACACTGCATGGAACGGGCCACCGTCAAGACCGGTGATCGGGATATCGGCCTCAAAGGATTCCTTCTGCCGGCCAAATGCGTTCCGGTCCACCTTCATATCGATAAGATTGAGCGTATGGACCCGTGAGTCCCCGGCATCAGTGGCCATAAGGACCATGCCGGCGCAGGTCGCAAAGATCCCGCCGGGGAAGTCACGGATCGGTTCGTAAAGGCCGTTCTTGTCAATCAGCCGGGAGATGGTGGTTGATTCCCCACCCGGTAGTGCAAGTGCTGCGCAGCCGGAAAGGTCTGTCGGGCTCCGTACCTCAACAACAGACGATTCCTTCGCGCAGCCGCGCCTTAAAAGTGCCGCAGAAAAGGCGTCGATATGTTCGCTCACATCGCCCTGCAGAGCGAGCACACCGACTTTGACGACCTTACCGCCCACGGGTCTGAAGCACCTCGTCGGGCTTGAGAGTGTGGACATCGAGACCCGGCATTGCATCGCCAAGACCGGTGCTGACCTTTGCAATCACCTTTGGATCGTTAAAGTGGTTGACCGCTTCAACAATTGCTTTTGCCATCTTCTCCGGGTTCGAGGACTTGAAGATCCCGGAACCGACAAAGACTCCGTCAGCCCCAAGCTGCATCATCAATGCAGCATCTGAAGGTGTTGCAATACCGCCGGCCGAGAAGTTCACAACCGGGAGCCGGCCGCGCTGTGCGCATTCGATCACAAGCTCGGCCGGGGCTTCGATGCTCCGGGCATAGCTGACACGTTCCTGCTCGTCCATGCCCTGCACCTTGCGGATCTCGCTCATGATTGCCCGCATGTGGCGCACTGCCTCGACAACGTTACCCGTCCCTGCTTCGCCCTTGGTCCGGATCATCGCCGCACCTTCATTAATCCGGCGCAGCGCTTCGCCAAGGTTCCGTGCACCGCAGACAAAGGGTACCTTGAACTGCTTCTTGTCGATGTGGAATTCTTCGTCGGCAGGGGTGAGCACTTCGCTCTCATCGATCATGTCGACGCCAAGAACCTCAAGCACCTGCGCCTCGACAAAATGACCGATTCTCACCTTTCCCATCACAGGGATTGAGACCGCGTCAATAATTTCCTGGACCTTTACCGGGTCTGCCATCCGGGCAACACCGCCCTGTTTCCTGATGTCGGACGGCACCCGCTCAAGCGACATGACTGCGACGGCGCCGGCTGCTTCGGCAATCCTTGCCTGCTCGGCATTGACAACATCCATGATCACGCCCCCCTTCTGCATGGATGCAAAGCCGCGCTTAAGAAGCTCAGTGCCAAATCTCAGTTCTTCTAATTTCATATACCGGTACTATTGGATCATCCAAGCCAATAAAATAAGTGTAGCTGCAGCTGTTGCCGCAAATGACAGGGTGACTACCCTGACTGCCGTAACGATTGCCGGGCCCCCCTCTTCAAGCGACCGTTCTCCATCGCCAATCGTATACACGCCCGGTTTGTCAAACCGGATTCCGCAGCCCCCGACCATTACCGCCATGACAATCCCGCCATTAAAGCCCGGGCGTTTTTTCCCATCGCGACGCATCACCCGCCACGCGGAGGAAAACGTTCCCCGGGTGGCAAAATATGTAAGGAGGAAGAAGGTCGTGATACGTGCCGGAATGTAATTGAGGATATCATCCATCCGGGCCGAATACCACCCGAGCCGTTCCCGTTCGTCCCGGTACCCGAGCATCGCGTCCATCGTGTTTACCGCACGGAAAACCGCCGCCCCGACAAGACCGAGGCCAAAAACGGAGAGGAGAGCGAAGTAAAAAAGGGGTGAGACGATACTGTCGGTAAGGTTCTCGGTCATGGACTCGTATGCTGCCGACCGGATATGTTCCGGATTGAGCTTTGCCGTGTCCCGCGAGACCATCAGCTTCACCCGGTCACGGCCGGCATCCACTCCGCTTTTGAGCGCGTCAACCACGCCCAGCGCGTGCTCTTCAAGCGACCGCCAGGCAAAACAGCATTTTAAGAGGAACGGTGCGCCGATAAGGAATACGAGCCACGGGGCATATCGCCCGAAGAGGTAAAACGGGAGGGCAAAGATGCTCACCGTGACCAGCCAGAAGATAACACCGGCTAAACGCTGGATGTGGGGCGAGTATCGCGCAGGCTTACCCCACCAGCCGATAAATCGTCCAAGAAGCGCGACCGGGTGGTAATCCGAATGCGGGTCGCCAATAAGCCGGTCGACGGCAAGCGCGAGGATGAGAACTGCGCCGGCAAGGATCAGGTCTGTCGGTACCATACAAAAAGCGCACCGACAATAAGGACGATGAATGCAAGAATATTCAGCACTTCAATTCTGGTATAATACCAGATGCTGTACAGGATAAGTCCCGCTGCCATCGCTACCATCAGGAGGTGTGGCCGCCCGTGGGCTTCAGGCTGCACGGGAACTTCTTTTTCGACGGCCTTTGGCCCCCGCGTGGGTTTGACAATAACCTCGATCCGGAGTGTCGCCTTCATCGCGCCATAGCCGGCAATAATATCAATATCAAAAAAGCCCGGGCTGCAATTTTTCCGCAATGGTATCCCAAGCGTTACTTCATCGATGACATACATGTTCTCGTGAAAAAAATCCGTGAACATCCCGGCATTGGACGTCGTTGCAGTAATATGGATGGGAGCGCCCCGGTTTACAAAACGGATCTTAAGAGTGCTCCCGCATTCGACATGTACATTCTCCAAGGGAATTTCTATGGAGTTGATGGTCGAGCGGTTGAGATGAATCTCGGTTACCATCTCCTCTTCCTGAGGGATATCTGAAACCGCCAGAAATTCCAAAGGCAGCGGGAGATGCATATCATCACCGGTTACCGGGGTGTCCGGGGAAGGAGATCCGGGATACCCTCATTAATGGGGTAATCTACATTGCAGGTGGCACAATGAAGGTTACCTTTAAGGATCTCCTTCTCATCCTCAACGTCAACCCGGAGCACGAGATCGCCCTTGCAGACCGGGCAGCAGAGGATATCCATAAGCGAACGCTTCATGCGTATTCTTTCCTGATATCAATAATCTGGCTGAGCTCAGGTCCCGTGGAGATCAGGGTAATGGGGACGCCGATATCGTCTTCTGCGGTTTTCAGGAAGTCCTTTGCCTTTTTCGTGAGCTTACTGTAGTCGGAAATCCCGAAGCAGGACTTGTCAATATGATCGATCCCGGTGATTGCGGCCTGGGTGCAGCCGTTGATCATAGCGGAGTACCGGGCCATCTGGCCGTCCCAGCCACCGATGCGGCGCTTCCGGTGAGTAACCGTGCCGAACTCCTGGATGCCCATCGCGTCCGATTTCTCTGCAGTCATTTCAGTAAAGAACGGGCCTTCGCCCACACGGGTCGGGTATGCCTTGAATACGACAACCACATCGTCAATCTTTGTCGGGCCGACACCGTTATCCGCGGCAATCTGGGAGGCAGAGGTGTCCTTGCTTGTGACAAACGGGTAAGTACCGTAATAGAGTGAAATTCCAAAACCCTGAGTTCCCTCTAAGAGGACTTCATTTCCGGCTTTCAATGCATCGTCAATCGCTTTAGGAACGTCCATCAGGTACTCGGCCAGTTCAGGGACATCCTTTGCCTGCGGTGAGATACGCATGACGCGGTCGGCGTTTGCCGGCCCGCAGCCTGAACCAGTACTTCCGATTTTCTTTGCAAGGTAATCGCTGCCCTTATCCCGGGCGATATGATCTTCGGTGATAATCCCGCAGCGCTTGTCGACAAAGACCCGTCCTTTGACTCCAAGCTTTTCCACTTCCTCTTTGAGGATCTTTGGATTAACCAACACACCGCTTCCGATACAGAGTTTGGCTTTTGGATATACGAAACCGGATGGCACCATCCGGATACCATATTTTTGATCGCCGACCTGCACCGTGTGACCGGCGTTAGGGCCTACACCACCGCGGGAGATGATAACAGGTTCATCAGCATGGGCGATGTGGGCAACGATCTTGCCCTTCCCTTCATCCCCAAAAAATCCACCTACAATAATAGTACAGCTCATTGAAGTTCATGTAGTGTATGCCGGGTTTGGCAATAAAGTCTGCCCATACGTCAAAAACAGGAACCAGAACTGGCACGTGAAACCTGTTCAAGGCAAAACCGGTTCGATAAAATTCGCGGGGATCGCCGGATTTTCCCGGCCAGGTTCCCCGATTACAGGCCGTTAACAAACGTTTCCATGCGGCTGAGGGCTTCGGTAAGGCCTTTCCGTGAGACCGCATAAGCGCAGCGGAGGTGATAGTCCCCTCCGCACCCAAAGACACTGCCCGGTACAACCGCAACCCGCTGTTCCTTTAAGAGACGCTCTGCAAACTCCACATCAGTTAGCCCGGTGCCTTTTACTGACGGGAACGCATAGAACGCTCCTTCGGGCACATGACATGAAAGACCGATCCGGTTGAGTCCGGAAACAAACATGTTGCGCCGCATCCGGTATTCGTTTACCATGCTTGTCTTATCATCTTCTGCTGAGCGAAGTGCCTCAAGCGCACCGACCTGTCCCATAACCGGGGCGCAGAGCATCACGTACTGGTGAATCTTGAGCGCTGCATCGCAAAGCTCTTTTGGCGCACAGAGGAACCCAATCCGCCAGCCGGTCATCGCGTACGCCTTTGAAAAACCGTTGAGGGTGATCGTCCGCTCCCAGAGATCTTTTACCGTAGCAGCGGCTGTGTGGGTGGTTTCATAGGTGAGCTCCGAATAAACCTCGTCGCTGATGAGCAGGAGATCCCGGTCGGTTACAATATCCGCTATGGGTTCGAGATCCTCCTTTTTCATGATTGCCCCTGTCGGGTTGTTGGGGAAGTTTATGATCAGGGCTTTTGTCTTATTTGTGATCTTTTCCTGGAGCTTGTCCGGGTTGAGCCTGAAATGATCCTTTTCGGTGCACTCGACCGGGACCGGTATTCCCCCGGCAAGCGTGACACATGGCGCATAGGAGACATAACTGGGTTCAGCGATCAGTATCTCGTCTCCCGGATTAACGACGGCCCGGATTGCAATGTCCAGCCCCTCAGATACACCGGTGGTTATAATCATTTCGTCTTCGGCCGAGTATTTGAGCTGGTAGCGGCTTGCAAGGTGGGAAGACAGTGTCTCGCGGAGCGACTGGAGCCCCCGGTTTGAGGTATACGAGGTTACACCCTGTTCTACGGAATAAATACCTGACTCACAGATGTTCCACGGCGTCCTGAAATCGGGCTCGCCGACACCAAGGGAGATCACGTCATCCATGGTGAGGACCAGATCAAAAAATTTCCGGATACCTGACGGGGGTATCTGTCGGGCACGTTCTGAGACAAATGTTCGCATCATGCCACCTTAGAATGAATACGGGAGACGTTCGGTTTCCTGCTGCTCAAAGAGTGTGTTGCCGTTCTCCTTGTACGACTTCATGACAATGTGTGTCGCCGTCTCGCGGATCCGGTCCATCGGGGCAACGTGCTCTGAGACAAACCGGGAAACCTCCTGCATGTTCTTCCCGCTCACCATCACCTGGAGATCGTATGTACCGGTAATCAGGCGGAGTGTCCGTACCTGTTTGAACCGGGAAAGCCGCTCGGCAATCCTGTCGTACCCGAAGTCCCGTTCAGGACTAACTTTCAGCTCGATAATGGCCGAAACTTCACTGTTTCCTGCCTTTTCCCAGTTGATGACCGTGGTATATTTCCGGATAATCTGGCTCTCCTCAAGGGCGTGAATCCGTGCTTCCACCTCTGCCGGGATAAGGTTGGTCATCGATCCTATTTCCTGCGCAGACAGCCGGCTGTTCTCCTCAAGAATCCGGAGGAGTTCGAGATCCTTGTCATCCATCACACTTCACCTGAACCACGTTTTTAACCATTTGGCTTCCATCTGATTTATATCGAGATCTTTTAATTCGTTCAGCCGCGGGTCCTTGAGAACGACCTCGCGGATCTTGTTGGTGTTTGCGTCGAACCACATCTCTTTTGTACGCCCGTACCTGCCCCGGCTGACCACGCGGGTGTTTATCACGCCAAGCATATTGAGCTCCGAAATGAGGTCCGTGATCCGGCGGTGGGTGAGAATGTCGAGCTGGATATCGGGCGCGATGTCCTGGTAAATACGCGATACCTCTCCACTCGTGAAAATATTCTGCCCCAGCTGTTCCAGCGTCAGCATCGAAAAGAGGATCAGCTTGCTCTGGGTCGGGAGCGTTGCAATGCACTCGATCATGCTGTCGGTCTCGATCTTTGCCTGCGCCTGTTTCACGTGCTCTTCTGTCACCTGCTTTGAATCGTCCCTGTCAGCAAGCTCACCTGATATCCGCAGGAGGTCCAGGGCCCGCCGTGCATCGCCATGCTCCTGCGCTGCAAGTGCAGCACAGAGCGGGATCACACCTTCCGCAATTGCCCCGTCCATGAATGCTCCGGAAGCACGCTGGGTCAGGATATCAACAAGCTGCGGGGCATTGTATGGGGGAAACACAATCTCTTCTTCAGAAAGCGAGGACAGGACCCGGGGGTCGAGGAAGTCCTTGAAACTGAGATCGTTTGAGATACCAATGATACTGACCTTTGAGCGTTTGAGATCGGAGTTGATCCGGGTCAGGTTGTAAAGCGTATCGTCTCCGCTTTTTTTGACAAGCTTGTCAATTTCGTCAAGCACAATGACAAGCACGCCACCACCGGCGTCGAGCTGGTTTTTCAGCTCGGAATATACCTGGTCTGTCGGCCACCCGGTCATCGGGATGTGTATGTGGGTCTTGTCGCTTGATGCTTCCTCAAATCCGTCAATACATTTGGCAATCTGGGCAAGCACCCGGTATTGTGTATCGATCACTTCACAGTTGAGATGGACGATACGGCAGGTGGTACCCATAGAGCTGCTGGCTTTCTCAAGCTCGGTTCCGACATAGCGTACGCTTGCGGTTTTACCGGTCCCCGTTTTTCCGTAAATGAGAATATTGGACGGGGTTTCGTTCCTGAGAGATGGGGCCAGGATCGACGCTACATTGTCGATTTGTGGCTGGCGATGAGGGAGGATTTGTGGTCGGTACGAGTGTCGGAGCACTTCGCGATCGCGGAATATCCGGTTATTAGACAGGTATTTTATAAACAGACCTGTTGCTGGATCTTCAGGTTCTGGCATGGTGACACGTGGAGCTGAGTCTTAGCGTGATGAGATTAAAAAAGTTCGTGGTTTGATTCCTTTATAAACCCCTTTGTTTCCAGTGGAAATCCTGAAAAAATTTGTTGATTTGCTGTTTAAAGCTCGAATTAACAAATTTGAAAATTATTATTTTTACTTTTTATTAACTTGTAAAAAGGCTGGTTCTGCAACAAAGATCCGGAGTTTCTTTTGGCTGTAAAAGGTTACAGGGACCCCCCTTTGTTTCGTGTGGAAATCCTGAGAAAATGCACTTCTGTTTTTTATAATTTGAAGAAAAAGAGCTATTGGTAACTTGTTTTTTGATCTATTTAAGTTGTTTGAAATTAATCCGGGAGTGGCAACAAAATGAAAGGAACAACAACGTGGAAAAAAATGTCTTCGGAATAATAACAACTGGTTTTCAAAAATTACAAAACAACACGCTTCAAAAGAGATACAAAAAGAAACACGCGTTAAAAACAGTAAAAACGAATTTAACAGGATATTTAGTGTTTTACTGACCGGATTAAACCCGATAAGGAAACAGGTCATACAGCAGGATCAGCCTCGGAAACCATACAAATCTCCACTGGAAACAAAGGGGTTGGTCCGTTTGTCAAAACAGGATTCAGAAAAACAAGATTTTGGCAGAACAATCGTTATCATTAATGAACAATCAGCAATACATTTATTTTCATGAAGCAGGAACACGTCCAACCCGTTCAGATTTCCGGTGCAGTGATCACGGTATCGTCAACACGGTCACAGGAAACAGATACCAGCGGAAAAACCATTAAAGAGATCCTTGCCGGTGCAAAAATCCCGGTCCTCCACTATGCGGTTGTCCCGGACCAGATCGAAGCGATCCGTTTTGAGCTCTACCAGGCCCTTAAGACCTGCAACTGTATCATCATTAACGGGGGAACCGGGCTGACACATGATGACTGTACTATCGAAGCCGTATCCCCCCTTCTTGAAAAAAAATTTGACGGGTTTGGCGAACTTTTCCGGATGAAAAGCTATGATGAGATAGGGACATCTGCCATGCTCTCCCGGGCAATCGCGGGCACAATTCATGGACATGTTGTTTTTTGCATTCCCGGTTCCACCCCGGCAGTCGCTCTTGCCACAAAAACACTCATAGTCCCGGAGATCCCGCACATCCTCTCACACGCTAATAAATAACTCACTTTTTTTGGCAGGTAACATTCCTGCGCATACAACAAGGGGGGTAGTCCCTTCCCTTAAAAAATCCGGGACCCTCCTGCCCCCCCTGCCAACGTTTCATGAATAATGAAGGTGACCCCCTCCAGTCTCAGCAAAGGGAGGGGGCCACCCTTAAAATTCCAGTCGCAAAATCTGTGCTTCGTGTGGAGGTTTTCGTCGTGGACCTGGTGCCACCCCCTTCTAACGGTTCATGTGGTGGGGGTCACCTTTCATGCCCTAGGAGGGGGTGACCCTCAGGGCAATGCGGATCATGGGTGACCCCCCTCCCCACTCTTTATGTTCAGATGCAAAGCATGCCCCCCCTCCCTTGTCATCAATGGGTGAGGGTGACCAATAACGAGAAATTTTTTTAAGCCAGGCAGGCGTTGGTGAAACGGACAGGAACATATCCTCTCTACACCGGTGCCATGAAAAGTAAATCCGGTATTTTCTTTTTCAATGAACAATTTACAGAATTTTGTGGGTTTCTTAAGAAATCTTTAGAATATATGAGATGCGTTTCATGATAAAAGCAGGAATTGCCGAAGAAAAAGATGTTTTGCATTCCTTTTTAGAATTTGCAAGAGTGCCGGCTGTTCAGAATCGTTTCCGGAAGACCTGCAAACCAAAAACCCTGTTATTTGTTGACTTCCAGCATCGCAACCCGTTCGAGCACCAGGTCAGCAATCCGGTCTTCGCCCACTGCCGCGATCTCATCCGGTGTGACATCAAAAAGGGCACAAAGCCGGGTGGCTTTCTGTGGCGACATTATCTCGCAAGGCTCCCCGCCAAACTGCAGGTGTGCAGCAAGATCCTTCCAGACACCTTCAGGTGCCGGGCAGCAGCAGACATACAGGTGGTTTTCGCCGTCGTGAAGGCCAAAGGAGACCCCAACACTGCACTGCCGGGATCCGGCTGCGTACAGCAAGGCCTCCATCTCAAACGAGTTTGAGATCGCGGTGCCTTCTGCAAACGCCCGGTGCGCATGCCGGAGTGCAGTCTCCGCATGCCTCCGTCCGGCCAGTTTTTCCGCGTCAAAACAGACGATCCGGGTGTTATTGCGCACGGCAATAGCCCGGAGCGTTTCAAGAAAGGCGGCATGGTCGCTGACAGTAACGACCGCATACCCGATTTCACAGGACAAAGGTTCCGGCTCCACAAGCTCACCCGAAACGGAACAGCGTGGACTGGCCGGCCTGCTTCTCTTCGTTTATGCCCGCTGTATCCATATTCCTGTTTTTTGGCAGTAACTGTTCAAAAATCTGATCTGTTATACCCTGCCCAAGAATCCTGACGATCTCCTCACGCGGGTGTTTTTTAATCTCCTCCGGTGATGTCATGCCATTATTGAAGAGCCGCCGGGCACGGACCCGGCCGATGCCCCGGAGCCGGATGAGCGGGAGAAGTTCGCGCCGGGTCCCGTTTTTCATGCAGATCTCGCATTCGTTGATCTGCGGGTAGAACTTCGGGGCAAACATCCGGGCCAGCTGGGAAGTTGCGTGCAGGAGCCAGTTGATGCTCTCGACCATCCCGTATACGTCTCCCGGCCCGACATTATACCGCTCGCAGATCTTCACTTCCGGGAGTTCGTCGGTCCAGTCCGAAAGGAGCATCGCGGTTTTTACTGCACGGTAATACGCTTCCGCCTCGTCCTCATCTTTTGGCGGCGGGAGCCAGAGGTCACCGGCCTTGTCGTCCATCATGCGCGAGAGAGCGTCAAGATCGGAATTCCTGACATAGAGGTTAGGCATATCCGGGGTACTGCAGATGAGCTGGACAAGGCCGAGGTCTGCATACTCCTGCCGTTCCCGGAGCGTCGTGACAATCGCGGATGCACTCCTTGGGTCGATATACATCCGGGAAACAAGAGTGCCAAGCTCGGTTGCCCCAAGGTGTTCCCCGACTTCAAGGACCATTTCCGCCGAGATCAAAAACTCAAGCGCGGTATCGACAGCCCGGTGCATGAGCCGGCCATGCGGGTGTTCGTGGACGTAAAACGAACGGTTCATGAACGTTGAAAGTTCGTCCCGGGTCCGTGCAAAACCCGAAGCAACAAGGGAAAGGACATGCGCGTAAAGGGCGGACGGTTCGGCGATCCGTGAATGGACGTCCTCGTCCTCTGCCTCGATATAGCACTCGAAGAGTTCCGGCACCTGCTCTGGTTCTTTTGCGATAAGGACTGCCTCGCCGTACGGGTCGAGCCGGGGCCGGCCGGCTCTTCCTGCCATCTGCCGGTATTCGCTCACCGGGATCGGCTGCATCCCCTCGCCGGCCGAGAACCGGAGATAATCGCGGATGACAACCCGGCGGGCCGGAAGGTTGAGTCCTGCGGCAAGAGTTGGCGTCGAGGAAATAACCTTGATCCACCCTTTCCGGAACCCCTCTTCGACAACAGTCCGCTCGTTTTTGCTCAGGCCCGCGTGGTGGAACGCGGCGCCTTTTGCCACGCATGCCGCAAGGGTCTTTATCATCTCGGTCTGGGCCCCGGTCTGTAGTTTGTCAGCGCACACGGCAAGCGCCGGGTCCTCGCTTTTTATTGCCGATGCAGCCCGTTTAGCAAATGCCTCGGCGTTCCTCCGCGACGACACAAACACAAGGCACTGGCCTCCTTCGGCAATCGTGTCGAGGCAGAGGTTAAGATCATCGTAGTTCTTTGATACCTGTTTTACTGGCCGGGTTCCTTCCGCAAACTGGATCCGGTTGTCGCAGAAAACACCCTGCCGCAGGTCCACCGGCCGCCACGAGCTCATAACGAGTTCCGCATCCAGCCACCCGGCAAGCATCTTCGGGTTTCCGATCGTTGCCGAAAGGCCGATGAGCTGCATTTTCGGGTTCCGGTACCGCATCTTTGCGATTACCATCTCAAGTGTAGGCCCTCGGTCCGGGGAATCGATCAGGTGAATTTCATCGACAACTACAAGCGAGATTTCAGGTATCCAGCGCGCGTTGTTCCTCAAAAGCGAGTCCACTTTCTCGCTTGTTGCAACAATGATATCGTTCTTTCCGAGCGCATCGTCGCGCCGGTCGAGGTCCCCGGTGGAGATGCCGACCCGGACCCCTTTGTTGCTGAACTCATCGTATTTTTCCGAGGCAAGGGCTTTTAAGGGGACAATATACAGGCATTTTCCCCCGGCGGCGATGTGGCGGTGCATCGCCATCTCCGCGATAAGCGTCTTCCCGCTTGCTGTGGGGATTGCGACAAGGAGATTTTTGCCGTCAAGCAGACCTTTCTCGACACAGGATGCCTGCGGCGGGTAGAGTTCCCGGATACCCATGCCCAGGTACTGCTGTTTTAATGCATCGGGAATGGCAAGGTCCTGTATCTGCATGGGAATTCCTGTTTAGTATGGTATTATTCTGGTTTTAACCGCAGGGAAAACCAATCCGGCACCGGGTCGTTTATGGAATACCGCGTCGGTTGTGCAGTTTTTCCCAACACAACAGCAGCGGATCGCATAAAAAAGAACGGCAGGACCGGAACCTGACGCACCGATCAGTAATAATAACTGATCATGTCCTGTTTTGCCTCTTTTTTCTTCTTGTCAAGGAACGCAAAGACGTTCTCGTGCGGGACGCCTTCAATGAGCATATCGATTGCCGCCCGGGCGACCTTCATCTGCTCCGGGTACCCGATGAGGGCAACCGTATGGCCAAAAACCGAGATGTCGACATCGGTCATGTTCTCGATCTGCTCGCGGGCCTTCCCGTCTTTCCCGATAATCCGTCCCCGCAGCCGGTCAAGCTGCCGGGGGTTGTCTGCCGCTCTGGAGAGGTCTATGATATCAAGGAGGAGGTCCTCGTCTTCGATCATCTCGAAGGCACGCTCAGGCGAAAACCCGGCGTTGATGGCGTTGATGATCTCGACAGCCCTGAGGAGCGGGATGGCGTTTTCTTCAGCCCCCTCGACTTTTACCACACCCTCCTTACTGTCGATGGAGATGGCCGTGCTGGTCTTTGACTCAAGTTCTTTTTTTGTCGAACCGCCCTTTCCGATCAGCACGCCCACCCTGCTTTGTGCAATTTTTAATTCCTGTATCATGGTTCATTCACCTGTTGATTGTAAAACCTTCAATATTTTGTCAGGCCGGGGTTTTGATCCTGTTTGCATTACTTGTATGCGCTCCACCATTATCATGGTTCAGCAACTGTCAACCCGGTTACATCATGAAAGATTTCAAATTCTGATTTTACCGTACATCCTTTCTTTTTGAAAAACCGGTTGACATTTTTGATATCCCGCATCAGGAACTGGAGCGCACGCGGGTGGTCCTTTGTAACCGACTGGCCCATATCGATGATATACGGGCGGTCATGGTATAATATATTGAACTCGCTTAAGTCGCCATGCACCAGCTCTGCCTTCTTATACAGGGTGTCGATCATCGCGAGAACCTGCTCATAGACTTCGCAGGGATTGTCAGGTTCAGCGTTCCTCAGCTGGGGATACGGGCATTCACCCTCGCCAAGAAAAGACATGATAAGGATGTTCCTGTCCCATACGAGCGGTTCCGGCACGGGAAGTCCCGCCTCATGCGCCCGTACAAGGTTTGAAAACTCCTTTTTTGTCCAGGCAAAGATCAGTTCCTTTTTGGCCTTTTTCACGTTCGTGAACCGACGGTCTCCGACGATGTACGAGCTCATGGTGGTGAAATTTGCCGACTGGATACGGTAGATCTTGATGGCGACGGACTCATCTCCCCGTTCACCCAGGAAAATATTTGCCTCTTTTCCGGTGCTGACAGAGCCGCCTATTGCCGTGAGCCATTTCTTATGGACGAGCTTATACAGGGCAAGGAGGGTTACCTCGTCAAAGACATTCTCGCTGACCTTTAAGGTGTTTGCATCTTTTATGCGGATACCCATATCAGCGAGGCGCTTGTCGAATGCCTCTTCCTGTTTTTCGATGCTCATGGTGATCCCCGGGCTCCGGACTACACGGAATTAACCCGTTTTAACGTATATAGTCGCGCACCGGGGCGAGGATCTCGACCAGCCCCTCTCCGCAGGCTTTCTTGAGATCGAGCGGGTGGATCTCACCCTTTCCATACGCGGCTTCAAGCTCTGCGTACCCGGCAAAGGTCCGGTCGCCGCCGAATTTTTCCGGCCGCTTTATAGTGATTTCCGGGAGCCGGGGGAATATGTGGTGCTGGAAGATCTGGAGGACCGGGTTCTCGGCAATCTCCGGCGGGCAGAATGCCTTCTGGCACTTCTTTCTGATCTCATCCTCGCTGTCGGCAACCGAGATATAGTTCCCCTGCGATGACGACATCTTCTTCCCGTCAAGGCCGTTTAAAATCGGCGTGTGGATGCAGACCGGTGCCGGGTAATTGAAATTTGGCAGGTGTTCCCGGGCAAGCATGTGGATCTTTCTCTGGTCGATCCCGCCGACTGCGGCGTCAACGCCGAGCATTGCGATATCTGCCATCTGCATGATGGGATAGACCATCTGCGAGACGGTCGGGTGGTCCATCTGCCGGCCGACTTCGTCCATGCTCCGGGTTGCCCGGGCAAGGGTGATCTGCTGGGAAAGCTGGTGGACGAGAAGTTCGTAATCGCGGTTGAGCTGGAGATCGGAACCGAGCACGTATTTCACGTTCTTAAGGCCGAGGCCTTCAAAACAGCGGCGGTTATATTCTGCAAGTTCCCCGACTTTTTCCATCGTGCCTTTACGGTTTAAAAACGCGTGAAGGTCAGCGAGGAGGACCGTGACTTCAAAACCCGCGGCCTGGAGATCGACAAGCTTGTTTACTGTCACAAGGTGGCCAAGGTGGATCTCGCCGCTTGGCTCATACCCTGCGTATACTTTTTTTGTGGGTCTTCTAAGAAGAGCGCGAAGTTCGTCTTCGGTGACGACTTCTACGGTATTCCGCGTAACCCGTTCAAAAGCGTCCATTAAAAATAATGGGTGATGGGGGGTGTTAATGGTTATTCTGGATAGGGGTAAACGAAAGAGCGTCGTTTGTAAGCTTGATTGAGGTTGCTGCATCCTTGGAAAGGCCGGTCATCGCACGGATCGCGTCCACGTTTTCAACGACGACATCCGCTTCTTGGTGGATAGCCTGGAAGAAGCAGAGCTCGTTTTTGTTGGCGTAGATCGACTCTTCGAAAATGCAGTTCTCGTAGAGATCGGCACGCTGGCGGCCGAGGTCCATGGCAAATTCCTTGAGTTCTGCGGTGCTTTTTATCGCGGCGGTCTTTTTCACAAGGCCCATCCGGGGATGGTTTTTGATTAGCTCGATCACTTTCTCGCGGTTCACTTCTTTTTTCGTTGTGATCCGGATCGCATGCATGTGCATCATCGTTGTCGGGACGATCATCGCCATGGTCGTGATCGAGATGTGGGGGAGGACCGTCTGGACGTCCGGGCCGTGGTGGCTTGGTACCGATACCGGGTCAAGGACAACTGCATCGATCGGTCCCTTTTTGATCTCGCCGGGATCGGATCCCCTGCGCACCATGATTGCGTGGACATGTTCTACGCCGAACGCCTTGTCGACCTCGTTGATGATCCGGCACAGTCCCGTGGTGTTGCAGGAGACTACCCGGACGAACTGCCTGCCGATGGCGTCCTTGAAGTTGCAGGACGAGTTAAAGGAAAAACCGGCGACCTCGTGGTCTTCGCCACCCTGCCAGAGTGCTTTTTTTCCGAGTTTTTCATAGAGCGGTTTGTTGGTCGCACCCACATCACCGGGCGTTGCGTCGACAATCACATCGGCAGCTTTGCACATATCCTCAACCGAACCGGCAACAGCAAGCCCGGCTTTCTCGAATGCAGCCTTCTTTGAGAGATCCGCGATATAAAGGGGATATCCCCGCTGTTTTGCGATAAACGCCTCAGCGCTTGGACGGGTCTTTGAGACACCGATCACTTTCATATCCTTCTGGGCTGCAACCGCATCGGCAACACGTTTCCCGATGGTACCGTACCCGTTGATGGCAACCTTGATCATATACCGAAACTGTATGAGCGAAACGAGATAAAGATTGCTTGTTTTCGTCCCCGAGATGCAGGAAAATGCCACTCGGATCAATTAAAGGGAGAAAAACTAAGGAGAGAAATCTCGCAATAGACTACGGAAATGGATGCAAACATTACAGATCGACAAAGTACGCGGATGGCATCCTGTCAATACAAAACGGCTTCCGGAACTGTGATAAAAATTACAAAAACAGCGCCTGGAACTTTACGACCTCTGTACTGTCTTTTGCCGTAGCGTAGAGTTCCAGTGGTTCTTTATTGACTTCCAGGAACCGGATTCCCCAGTTGACACAACCGAGGATCTGCTTCGCCCGTTCCTGCTCGCCAAGAATATAGAGGGCAGCAGCAAGGGCTTCGATAGATGTAAGTTTGCAGGGCTTCCCGAAGTTAACGGGATTTGCCGCCATAAGAAACGGCAGAGCCCTCCGGATCCTCCACGAACTGACCGCCCCGGTATCCAGTACTTCCCACGAGCAGTCAAGAGCGGTAATGGATTTTACCGTCTTGTCCGCTGGAGAGAGTGCTTTTTCGGCAGTGGGATCGAGCAGCAGGGTGTTTCTTGGGATCTGCGAGATTTTTGTTACAATCCTCAGGTAGCCGGCGCGCTCCAGTTTTTTTACCGTGCACTTCCGGGGATCGCAGCTGTTGTCCCGGTAGGCAACAAGCGGAATCATTGATTATTCTGTGCGTTCACAACTCCTATCAATGTACGTTCTCTGTTCACCCTGCATCCTCAACCCCTCTCTTCGTGCAAAGGGCATTACGCATCCCGCAGATATCGCTGTATTCGCCCGGGCCATGGGGCGCTGCAAAAAATTCGGGATCGATGTGGTTCCCCTGCCCTGTCCCGAGACGCTGTATCTTGGCCCGGACCGGAAACCCGGGACGTTTCTCGAACGATTAAACACTCCGGAATTTGCCACGCTTCTTGAGAATCTGTGCGGCCAGGTGAACGCGATTATCGCGGAGAAAGGCCAGCCACTCTGCATTCTCGGCGTAAACTCATCACCTACCTGCGGGGTCACGAGCACGTATTACGGCGAAGAAGGTGACAAGCCGGCAAAGAGAGCCGGCAGGGGGGTATTTTACGCGAAATTTCCGGATATCCCGGCGCAGGATGTATATGAGTTCTCGAAATACCGGATTTACCTTGCCGCCCCGCTCTTTTCGGACGCCGAGCGCACGTATAATGCAGCCATCGCAGAGCTGCTCAGGTCGCATTATTACGAGGTATTCCTCCCGCAGGAGACCGGAGACAACCACGCCATACGGGACCGGCAGGAGCATGCCCGGATTTTTAACCGCAACAGGAAAGCGATCCGCGATGCGGATATCATGGTCGCAATTATTGACGGCGCTGATGCCGATTCAGGGACTGCTTGGGAGATGGGGTATGCCGCTGCACTCAAAAAACCGGTTGTTGCGCTCAGGACAGATTTCAGGATGGCCGGCAGCCACGAGCGGGTGAACCTGATGCTTGAGGAGGCGTCAAAAGTCGCGACCGATAAAAATGCGCTTCTTGCGGCAGTGGGTTTCCCATTGCCCGGCGCACAAAAACCGGGACAAAAACAGGCGTAATCCCATTTTGTAATTTTTTAGAACCTGGAAAAATCCCGTACAAAAATCGCCGATTTGTTTTCCTTTTTGTCTGTAAAACCTAATACAATATACAGTCCAATACATTACATCATGTCCAACATCACCGTCGCCGTTCTGGCCCCAAACGGTTATGCAGATGATTTGGGAAAGAAGGGGACCTCAAGCGATATCACCTTCTATAACCTCAAGAGGGGTGGATCAACGATCACCTTCATCGAACCCACCCGGTACCCTGAAAAGCTTTCATCGCTGTTCTATGCGATCTCACTTGCAGATCGTGTAATTCTCGTGGTCGAAGAGATCAATGCGACGTTCGGGGAAACTGTCCTGATGCTCCAGTGCGCCGGAAAAGCAAACGGATATATTATTTTCAAGAACTACCTCTCTCCTGACCAGATTGCCCCGCTCATCAAGGGCACAGTCCTCGAACACTACGAGGTCATCGAAAACGATCCGATCGGCTTACGCGAAAAACTGCTTGACGCCGCGACAAAGATGGCCGCCCACCAGAAAGTAAAGGACGGGGCCGGCACCGGTATCGTTCCCATCGACCACCACTTCAATGTCAAGGGCGTCGGCACTGTTATCCTCGGCTGCGTTGCAGGCGGGATAATTAAAAAACACGACTCTTTAAAAGTGCTCCCGACCACAAAGTCCGCTCAGGTCCGGTCCATCCAGAAGCACGAGGATGATGCGGATATTGCGGTTGCCGGTGACCGTGTCGGCCTTGCTCTTAAAGGAATAGAGGCAGAAGACCTTGACCGGGGTTTTGTCCTCACAAACGATCCGGCAGTAAAGTGTTCAACCACAGTAACAGGAAAAGCACAACTGGTCAAATACTGGCCGGCACCGTTAAAAGAAGACATGGTCCTCTATGTGGGCAACTGGATGCAGTTTGCACCGTCCCGCCTGACAAAAGTCACTGCGGAAGGGGACTGGAGAATGCCGGAACTGACCCTTACCCTTGAAAAGGACCTGGTATATACATCCGGGGCAAAAGCCGTTCTTAATTACCTTGAGGGCGGCAAGCTCCGGGTTGTCGGGACGCTTACGCTCTCATAACCTGCAATCAATCCCCCCATCTTTTCCCCTGTTTTTCCTTTCTCTTTGTGGGATTATCCGGCAGGTAAAATGGTATAGTGTACCTTATGCTTATCTGGTACCGGGTTTACACGTATACTGATCAACCATGCTTGAAGGCATCATTGGCTGGATAATCCTAATCGTCATCGTCATTGTTATTATCGGCCTTGTCATATGGGCAGTCGGTATCTACAACCGGTTCTATTCCCTGAAAAACTCGTCAGAAGCGACGCTCGGCCAGATCCGTGTTGCCATGAAGAAACGGCTGGACATGATCGAACAGCTGCTCGGTGCAGTCAAGAGCTACGCGAAGTTCGAACAGGAAACCCTCACCAGGGTCACCGCGATGCGGGCAAGTGTTGCCACCGCAGGGCCCGGAGACCTCAACAAGGTCGAGGCAGAGTCCCGCTCTATCTTCGGGCGTCTGCTTGCCGTGGCGGAAAACTATCCCGAATTAAAGACCTCGCAGACGGTCACTTCCCTCATGGACTCGGTTAAAGGCCTTGAAGATGAGATTGCCCGCCAGCGGTATACCTACAACAACATCTCGCAGGAGTTCAACACGATGATGGACACGATCCCGTCAAACATCATCGGGCACCTGATCCATCTTACAAAGCTAGAATACCTCCAGTTTGAAGAAGCAATAAAAACTCCCCCAAAAATTGAATTCTGAGGGATATTACCGTGAGTGAAACAAGACAGATTGCCGGTATTTTTGCGGTCGCTCTTGTACTGGGTGTTGCCGGCCTTGTTATTGTCACGGCGGTCCCCCCCCTTTTTGAAGGCAGTCTCGTTGTCGATTCGTATGAGGCGACGCTGTCTGACATTGGCACCCTGCACGAGCAGTATATCTACAATGTCCAGACTTCCGGCGAATACCGGATGCTGTACCGTACATGGGAATCACCGCTGAGATTTGAGGACAGCAGCGAGCCGTATATCCGGTTTGTCTCAATTGATCCACCCTCCGGCACTATCGGGTATGCAAAGGATGCATCGTCTGTCGTTGTGCTGCCGGGCGCCTCCGATACAACATCCCGTGCGCAGATATCCCGTCTTGCCGAGACAAGCGAAGTGGGAATTTTCAACCCGCGGTACTTCTCCGAGGGGACATACACGGTCCAGAGCACGTACGTAATTCATCCTCCCATCGAAGTTGACGGAACAAACACCCACCTCAACCTGAAACTTGCCGGCGCAAACCACATCCCCTACCGGTATGTCAGGATTACCGTGCCTTCTGACGGTATCGAAAAGATCTATGTGTATCCCCCCACGCTTACTGCTGAAAAGAACGGGGATACTTACACGATTACCGGCAGTGTAGCAGAAAACGAGAATATTGCAATAGAAATGCTTGGCGGGCCTGACGGTTTTGGCATGATGCCCGGGTTCCGGACTACGACAACGGATCTCGAGGCAAAAACGGCGTCGGCGAGTTTCTGGTATAACCTGCCATATACGGTTGCGACGATTCTAAATTACCTCGCAAAAGCAGCCGTGATTTTTGTACCCCTCCTGCTGCTCCTCATCTATTACCGTTACGGAAGGGAGAAGCAGTTTACGGTTTCGACATTTTTAAGCACCATCCCAAACCCCTCGCTCAAGCCCTGGCAGGTCAACCTGCTCTTCAAAGACGATGCTGAGGATTTTGACGAGGACGGTTATTATGCCACCCTGCTTGACCTGCACAAGAGAAAGCTCATCGCGATAACAGGTAAGGGTGAAGGAAAAGGCATTGAGATCCGTGTCCTTTCCACGGCAACAACCGACCCCTATGAGTTGCGGGTCATTGCCTTTATCCGGAAAATATCTGAAAACGATGTGTTTGATACAGATACCCTTGAAACGCTCGTAAAAACTGCCCGGAGTAACCATGCCGCAGAGGAAAAAGCCCTGCAGTTCCAGAAGAACCTTACCGATATGACAAGCCGGGTGGATACCTCAATCTGCAACCAGTACATGGTTGACGGCAGGGATCACCTCATCCCCTTTTTCGCAATCGGGATTGTGGGATTTGCGATTACCCTCATCCTTGCGCTTGTCTGCCAGATGCAGTCCTATATCCTCTACCCGGCAGTCTTCTTATGGCTCATTGTTGTCGTGCAGATCGTGATTGCATGGAGCGCTCCTTCAACCCTGTTTGGGCACTGGAAAGAGGACCATTACAAGGATAAACTGGAATGGGATGCCTTTGCCCATTTCCTGTCTGACATGGCCATGATCCGGAAATATGCGCCAGAAGACCTTCCCATGTGGGGCGAATGGCTGATCTATGGTACGGCCCTTGGTGTTGGTGACAAGGTGGAGCAGGCAATGAAAGCGCTTAATATCCGGGTTGCAGATACCGGCGTGCCGATTGGCGTTGCAGGGCTCTATACCGGGTTTATGCCCCTCCATACCTTCACCCCACCAAGCCAGGGTGGTTCCGGGGGAGGATTTGGAGGCGGCGGATTTGGTGGTGGCGGAGGGTTTGGCGGAGGCGGAGCCGGGGGAAGATAAACCGCGCGACAGGCCGGTAACCCCCGGAAAAACACCTGTTCAGGTCAGGATTTTTCTCTTTTTTGAGGAGAAAAGAGATATGAATCCACGTCAACCCTATGAATACCCGAATAAAAAAGAGCGCGTCTATGCAATATTCTGAAGGTCATCCCGGCAGGGTATTTGTCGTCAGGATAGATGACGGAGAAGATTTTCTTTCCGTCATGCAGGAGTTTGTCCGCAGTAAAGCGATACAGAACGGGACCATTCTTTTTCTTGGCGCCCTCAGGCAGGCGCGGATGGTTACCGGGCCTGAAGAAGAAGTGCTTCCTCCGGAACCGCATCATGTCATGTTTGAAGGCGGCTGGGAGATGGTGGGCATCGGGACTATCTGTACCGGGGAGAATGGCCCACATATCCATTTCCACGCATCAGTGGGCCGGGCCGGTATCGCCCTGACCGGATGCCTGCGGGAAAAAGCGGTCACCTATATTGTCGCAGAAGCTATCGTCATTGAATTTACCGGCCTTGACATCCGCCGTGAATTTGATGAAAAGACCGGCGTCTTCCTGCCGGTCCACAAAAAAGATGACGGGACCTCAAAACCGTCCCCCCCTTCTGGGGGAGAAACCGCACCGGAAAAAGAGCCGGTGCCAAAGGAGGAAGAGAAGGCAGAGATAGAGAAGGCTGAGGAAGAGGAAATACCCGGGGGACTTGCCGAGATTATCCGCGACCTGACCCGGCGGCCACGGTCATGAGCCAAACCAGTTCCCGGTTTTTATGAGATCCCAGCCAGCGTTTCTTCCCGTTTCAATAAAAGAGCAGGCAGCGCTTGGCATCGACCAGTTTGATATTATTCTTGTCACGGGAGACGCCTATGTCGACCATCCCTCGTTTGGCACGGCGCTTATCGGCCGGGTCCTCTGGGATGCCGGCTTTACGGTCGGGGTTATTGCGCAGCCAGACTGGAAGAGCGACCGGGATATTACTGCGCTCGGGAAACCCCGGCTCTTTTTTGGCATATCATCCGGCAATGTCGATTCGATGGTAAACAACCTCACGCCGAACCTGAAACGGCGGAGTTCTGATGTTTATTCCCCGGGGGGAGTGCCCCGCCGCCCTGACCGCGCCACAGTCGTATACACAAATTTGGTTCACAGGGCGTTTCCGGATGTCCCGGTTGTCATCGGCGGAATAGAGGCAAGCCTGCGCAGGTTTGCGCACTATGATTACTGGCAGGACCGCGTGCGCCAGTCGATCCTTGCCGATGCCCCGGCCACGCTTCTTGTCTATGGCATGGGCGAACGGCAGGTAACAGAGATTGCCCGTCGGCTGGATGCCGGGGAACCGGCCCGGTCGCTGCGGAATATCCGGGGAACGGTTTACACGATGGAGGTCGCAGAATGGCGTACCGCAAGACCCGATGGGGTCGTGGAGATCCCGGGTTTTGCAGAAGTCTCTTCGGATAAGACAGCATACGCCCGGGCGTTTGCCGCCCACTACCGGGAGCAGGATCCGGTCCGGGGAAAGGCCGTTGCCCAGCCCCACCCAAAAACCGTTGTTATCCAGAACCCTCCGGCACTTCCTCTCACGACACAGGAGCTCGATCATATCTACGAACTGCCGTTCTCCCGCAGGGCTCATCCGGTATACAAAAAACCGGTCCCGGCGCTTGAACCGGTGCAGTTCTCGGTGGTGAGCCACCGGGGTTGTTTTGGGAGCTGTTCATTCTGTGCCCTTACCCATCACCAGGGCCGGATCATCCAGAGCAGGAGCATCGAATCCGTTGTCCGCGAAGTTACCCGGATGGCTGCGATGCCGGAGTTCAAAGGGATCGTACAGGACGTGGGCGGCCCGACGGCAAACATGTACGGGATGGAATGCGGGCGCTGGGAGAAAGCAGGGGCCTGCCCGGACAAGTCCTGTTCGCCAGCATGTAAAACCCTTAAGACAAGTCACAGGCATCTCATGGAACTGTTAAAAAAGGTGAGCGGGGTTCCGGGCGTAAAAAAAGTGTTTGTCGGCTCCGGCATCCGGTACGACCTTGTCCTCGCAGATGATCCCGGGTCAGATTATCTTTCACAGCTCTGTGACCGGCATGTCTCCGGCCACCTCAAGGTCGCCCCGGAACATGTCAGCGCAAGGGTTACCGCCGCGATGAACAAGCCGGATGGAACGGTCTTTGACCGGTTCCGCGACCGGTTCGAAGCGCTCCAGAAAGGAAAACCAAAACGCCAGTATCTTGTCCCCTATTTTATGTCAGGCCACCCGGGCTGCCGGATTAATGACATGGTCGAACTCGCGGAATATATCAGGGACCGCCACCTCTACACCGAACAGGTGCAGGATTTTACCCCGACACCCATGAGCGTTTCAACCTGTATGTATTACACGGCCCTCTCTCCTTTCACGCTTGAACCGGTGTACGTCCCCAAAGGACGGGAAAAGATGATCCAGCGTGCGATGATGCAGTACCGGGAACCACAGAACCGGAATCTCGTACTTGAAGGACTCCGGATGGCAGGCAGGGAAGATCTCATCGGGAGCGGGAAAAAGTGCCTGGTTGCCGGGGACCAGAGGGACCGGTCCCTATCCCGGCCTACCGAAAGGCGAAAGTGAGCTTGGGGGTTATATCCGTACCAGAATGTCTTTATCGAATAAGAATTAGGTGCGGGCTACTATTTTTCACATTATTTAAATGAATCAATGAAGATCTAATATTCAATGAAAAAATGTCAAAAGTGTGGTGGAAGCAATTCCGATAGCGAAGTTTATTGCGATTATTGTGGTGCACTTTTGATTCCAAATGAAAAAAACACATTTTTCGACTTTTTGAATGAAACCCAATATGTATTTGCGATTTGGGGGGTATTTGGCGCTTTTTCATTATATCTGTTGGATCTTATGGGGAAATTTAGTGATAATAATATTGAATTGTTAAAATCAATCAATAATTCAACAGCGATTCAATCTCAATTTTATGATTTCATCGTAAACAATATTAGTGCTTGCTTATTTTCAGTTACTGCTACGGCGTCATTTGTTTTGTTTTTATTAATTTCAATTGCCATCATACAGAAATGGCAAACTTATTTTGGAAATATTTATGTAAAATCAATTGAAAACAAGAAAATCGGAACTAACTATATTATTTTTATAGCATTTCAAACATTTTTTTTAGTAGTCGTAATTGCCATCGCTGCATTTACGGTAATTAAATTCCTTTATGTGTTGGTTCAACTGGAATACCTTTTAATAATAATGATAATTGTATATGGCTGTTTAGCATACTTGAGTATTCGAATAATACAAAAAAATGATGCTATGAAAGACAATAAAAAATTTTTTGACTGGTCAAAAATAAATCTACCTCCCAACGCAGTTTATGGCGTTGGATTTGCTATTTTCGGTCTTTTTTTAACTTGCATTATATTGCTAACATTAGGTAACAATCCATTATTTACACCACTAATTACCATTTTGGCATCTTTAGGAACAGGATTGTATTTTTTGGGATTGACTATCCTTGCCAATAGTTATCTCAATCAACATAATAATAAGGCATTAGTTGAAGAAATTAAGGATTTATCAAGGAAGATTGATGAACTAAAAAAAGGTTAGTTATTGATAAATCCTTAAAATTTTTCATTCATACGCTATATGACTCAAGGGAGCTTTCCTCCTTATTTTCTCCCGTAATCGTCCTCGAACCTGACAATATCGTCCTCTTCGAGGTATTCACCAAGCTGGACTTCGATAATTTCCAGCGGGATTACTCCGGGGTTCATGAGCCGGTGACGGACCCCGCTCTGCACAAACGTGCTCTCGCCCTGTCTCAATAGTTTTGTCTCCCCGTTGAGTTCGATATGTGCCGTCCCGCTCACCACAACCCAGTGCTCGCTCCGGTGGTGGTGGAGCTGGAGGGAGAGCTGCCGGCCGGGTTTTACCGTGATGCGCTTGATCTTGTAGCCTTTCACGTCTTCAAGAACCGTATACGAACCCCACGGGCGGTGCACCTGCCGGTGGAACCGGGTGACCGGGTCAGCCCTTTCATTGTACAGGTGAACGAGCTCTTTTACATGCTCTGTCTGCTTTTTGTCGCATATGAGAAGTGCATCGGCCGTGTCAACGACAACAAGGTTATCCACACCAATCAGACCCACATGCTTGCCCGGCGCATGCACGTAGTTATCCCGTGCCGAAAGGAACTCTGCCTCCCCGGCGTTTCCTTCCGCATTTTTGGTATTGACCTCGTATAGTGCCTTGAATGTCCCCAGATCGTTCCAGTCCGTATCAAGAGGCACGACAGCCACTTTTTTTGACGGCTCAAGCAGACCGTAGTCAATCGAAATGGAATCCAGTTTTGTATATTCTGGCGTCCCGGAATCGCCAAATACCGCAGAAAGGCGGGGCTGGTATTTTTTTAGTTCCTCAAAGAATACGGGAACAGAAAGAAGGAAAATACCACTGTTCCAGAGGTATCCTTTCTTTACATATTCAGTTGCGGTCTTCTCGTCGGGCTTTTCCCTGAACTGGTCGACGGTAAAACCCTGTGCGAGTGCCTGTCCCGGTTTGATGTATCCATAGCCGGTGTGGGGCGATACCGGTTTGACACCAAATGTTACAAGGTATTTTTGGGCAAGGGGTTCTGCCGCCCTGATCTGATCAATTGCAGCATCGCCGAGCAGGTGATCGCTTGGGAACACTATTGCAGTAGCGTTCTTATCATCGTTTTTTATCTGCTGCATCGCCCATGCAATTGCCGGCAGGGTGTTCTTTCCTTCCGGCTCCGGGAGGATATGGTCATCAGGAACACAGCAGCCCAGATCGTCCATCTGGTTTTTAACAAGATACTGGTGGATCTCGTTTGTCACGACCCAGATCTCGTCCTCCCGCGAAAGTTTTACTGCCCGTTCACAGGTCTTCTGGAACAGGGATTTCCCGTCCATCGGGATGAACTGCTTGGGAAAATATTCACGCGAAAGGGGCCAGAGCCTTGTTCCCACGCCTCCGGCAAGAATTATCGTCTTCATGAATTCGCCTTGTAAGGTACCGAAATGCGGTCATGCAGTGCCGGTACAATGTGTATACTGTATTTGTGTCCGGGGTTATTCTTTAAATATCGTTCCCGCATTTCACTTTTTCACGCGGCCGGTGCCACCTCACGCGACCTGTCGATAAATTTTCTCATCCAGAGTTCTGCACAGGCAACCCGCCAGATCTCGGGAGAATACTCCGATTTGCCATCGAGAAACGCATGATAATCCTGTGCGACAGCATCAGCGTCCCAGTAGGGCCGTGACTTGAAGCTCGCTGAAGAGAAGATCTCGAGCATGAACGGCCGGAGCTCGTTTTTCATCCAGTATTCTTCGGGAGTGACAAATCCCATCTTGTCCCCCCGGCACCGCACGGATTCCGGAACCTTGTCGCGGATCGCTCTTCTTAAGGCAACTTTTGTCACGCCATTCCGGACCTTCTGCGAGAGGGGGAGCGATGCGATATACTCCACGAGCCGGACATCAAGGTATGGCACCCGGGATTCAATAGAAAATCCCATCGAGTTCCGGTCCTCGTAGTGGAGGAGCGCCGGGAGGTTTGTGGAGACCAGTTCACGGTGCAGCACTTCGTCAAGAGTGCCCGCGTAACGGTCGATGGTCTCCGGCATGCATTTTAATAGTCCCCTTCGTGTCCTGCGGACATGCAGCTGCTGACGGGCTGAGGTGAAGAAATCCCGGTGCTCGTTTAGGCTGCCGGAGATTTCCCGGATCGCCGCTCCCCAGCGGAACGTACGGAGAAGTCCCCGAATATAACTGCCCTGGTACCCGAGATATCCTGCAAGGAGTTCATCTGCTCCCTGCCCGTCGAGCACAACCTTGACTTTCTGTGCGGCAAGACGCATCACGCAATACTGGGCGTAAATGGAGAGCGAGCCAAAAGGTTCGTCCTGCATATACACCAGCCGGTCGATATCATCCCGGAGCTGGCCGGGGGCGGGTTCAGTCTTTTCCGCATCAACCCCGGTTGCTGCCACAACTTCGTTGATATACCGGCTCTCATCGAATTTTTTATCTGAGAAAACGACCGAGAAGGTTTTCTGCCGGTCGCCAACACTTTCCGGGGCTTCGCTCCGGATGAGCGTGTTAATGAGGACGGTAAGTGTCGATGAATCGATCCCTCCCGAGAGGCAGGTACCGACTGCAACATCACTCCGCAGGTGAACCCGTGCTGCTTCAAGGAGCAGTTCACGGAGCCGGGCTGAAATGGCGTCATCGTCTTTGTCATCCCCGATCTCCGGGTTTACCTTCACATCCCAGTACCGGAATGGCGGCTGTATCCCGGCGTTTGTCACGACAAGGGCATGGCCCGGCTCGAGCTGGGAGATACCGTCAAACATGGTCCTGCTGCAATGGTCCTGTACGCCCCATGCGAGGTAAGTGCAGAGCATGGCGTCATCGGGCTTTTTCCCGGCATCCGGATGGGCGATCAGCGCTTTTATCTCGGACGCAAACAAAAACGAACCACCGGCCGTAGTGTAATAGAACGGTTTAATCCCGAACCGATCCCGGGCGCAGAAGAGTTCCTGTTTTTTCTCGTCCCACAGCGCGAACGCCCACATGCCGTTGAACCGGGCGAGACAGTCATGACCCCATTCCTCGTAGGCATGAAGGATCACTTCCGTGTCGGACTTTGAGTAGAACGTATGCCCTTTTTTCAGGAGTTCTTCGCGGAGCTCGGGATAATTATAGATCTCGCCGTTGAAGACCAGCCAGAGCGAGCTGTCCTCGTTTGTCATCGGCTGGAGGCCGCCGGGAGAAAGATCAATGATGGCAAGCCGCCGGTGGACAAGGCCGGTGCTTCCGCTGATATGCGAACCTTCGCCATCGGGCCCCCGGTGGGCGAGCCTTTCCGACATGGCCGCAAGAAGCCGGCGATCCGGTCTGCCGCCGTTATAACAATACTGTCCTGCGATCCCGCACATTATGGTTAAGGTGGGTCCCGGTTGTTTAAAAGGATGTGAGAGGTATGGAAAATATGGGAAGACCGGACAGGGAGATGATCCGGAAACGCCAGAAATATGTCGCCGGTTGTCCCGCAGGGGAAGGTTCCTGATCAGTTCCTCTTTCCCGCTGACGGCAAAGGAGGTTTCACAGGCCTGCGGGCATTATGCCACAAAATGACTGCAAGCGCAAGGGTGCAGATGCCAATGACCGGGAGTCCGATCATATATGCCAGAATCAAAAATTCCAGCCCTTGCCCGTCAGCCGTTATCGGTTGGCCAGCGATGTGTGGCTGTGCCGGGGGGAGTAGTCCTGCCGTGACCAGGTAAGGAGAGAGAACATAGAACATCACAATAAGCGAATTCAGCGTTACAACAAGGGCGATACCGGCCATCACCGTCACCCATCTTCCCAGTCGTTTCTCTGACCAGAAGAAGAGTGCAGCGCATGGAGGGAGGAGAAATACCGTTCCATATGAAGACAGGAGTGAACATACAACCCCCGGGTGATAGAGCGGTGGGCTCGGATCATGTATGACAATAAGTCCTCCGATGACCCTGGACAGTACAATAACTGCGTATGCCACAACGAGAGGAATTCCCAGGTACCACGAGGGATTCTCCTTTCGTATGTTTGCGAGAAATACTATCCCCCCGCACAGGGAGATGAGGCCAAGGAGAGAAAAGTCCCAAATCATGGATGACAGGGGGATTATCACTGCGGGAGGTGTCCCGATACTTCTTAGCACGATATCGGTAAGGGGGGCTATAGCGGTTACAAAAAACAACAGCGACATTGCCACAAGAGCAAGAGGGGCTATTCTTCCAGGCCTCATCGTATCAGTAAAAAGTTTTTTTGCACTGCTATATAGGATTCGATATGAATTCCGGTGAATAATACTATGAATAATTCTGCTCTGTAGAAATTTCAGAGCGAATTGTATAACCGCTCTTTTAGGTCTTTGACAATTGTTTGATCTATGCACTTTTGGAGGATTAAAAAGATGATATGGGACTTGATTCTCTTGTCTGGTGATATTTTACGGTGCAAAGGGGGGGGGTCACATAGTACCCTTTTGTTCCTGTAAAAACGAGGGAATTACAGAGTTTATTGTCGTAATTTTTAATCTCACTTGCGCTTTCCCGCTGCATGTATACACAAAACAGGTGCCTGACCCCCCTCAGACCCCCACAAAATTCTGGTTCATTTTTAATCACCAGAAGATCATTTTACGACGATAATTTACTTTCCTGGTGTATCCGGAACCGCTTGTGGTAATGAAGGGGGTCACATGATCCTTTTTTGAAAGGAGCCTTCACCCATTTTAAAAAACCGGAGTACGCACAATCCTTATTACTCCAGTACCACTGTCTTAGATGATCATCCATGGAACATCCTGCACTGCTGATCATCGATATGCAGAACGATTTTATCAGGGAAGGGGCGATGCTCCGGGTTGTACAGGGACGGACCGTTATCCCGAAGATCCAATCCGTGCTCAGGCATTTCCGGGCAAAAAAGCTCCCGGTCTTCCATGTCCTGCGGGTCCACCGCAGCGACGGGGCCGATGTCGAAATTACACGAAAGGAACTCTTTTCCACCCACCCGTTTGCAGTTGAAGGGACTCCGGGTACCAAGGAAGTTGACGAACTCGCACCGGTTCCGGGCGAATACGTGATCCGGAAGACCCGGATGAGCGCGTTTATTGGCACTGAACTCGATCTGGTGCTCCGCACGCTTGGCGTAACCGGACTTGTCGTTACCGGCGTCCAGACGCCCAACTGCATCCGCACCACCGTCTTTGACGCGATTGCGTATAATTACCCGGTGATCCTTGTTGACGATGCCACCGGTGCCCAGACAGAAGAGATCCACCGGTCAAACGTCCGCGACATGGCAAATATCGGCGTACGGATCATGAACGCAGACGCGCTCATAAAAATGCTCGGATGACCCTCGTTATATGTCCTGCGACAATGCATCTGCACTTTATACACTCCGGGAAAATACGGACTTCCCGGTATCTTCATCGGCCCAAAACAGACCTCCCGGAATAGCAGGGATTTACGCACGTTGACTGATATAAAAAAGGGTGAAATATCCCGGTTATTTTTTTCCTGTCTTCGTTCCTGCTTTCTGTTTTCCCCCCGTCTTTTTTGCCTGTTTCTGCGGGACCGCTTTTACCTCACAGGGGAAACACTTCTCCAGCCGTTCATCGACGACCCGGTAAGCATTTGCAAGCACCGACGAATTCGAGATCATCCCTGAGAGCAGGATCACTTCAAGGATCTCATCCCGGGTCGCGCCCATCTTGATCGCTGCCTGCATATGGTAACTGGTACAGTATGGGCATTTGAGAGCAGCCCCGACTGCCATGCTGATCAGTTCCACATACTTGGGGTCAAGCTGGCTTGTCTCGGCAACGGTGCTTTTGTACAGGAGGTGTGAGATGAGCACTTCCGGCCGTTCGCCCATGCGACGGAAGATAAGCGGCACTTTGCCGTACTCGTTCTCGATCACCTTCAGCCATTCTTCGGCAGTTGCATCAGCACCGAGTTCGACAATCTGCCGTAACCGGTCCTCAAATTCCTGTTCCTGTTTGCGTCCCATCGTATCACCTAAATGACTATGTTTGTCTCCGAGAACGGCCGGACTTTCACCAGAATATAGTCACGCATCCGGGAAGGTTCAATATCCGCGATATCGCCGATCTTTATCCCGTCCTCAATTTCTGTTTTCCGAAGGACTTCCGCATACGTGTCGAATGGTAGTTTCACCCGCAGGCCGGACATCTGAACGGTAAGCGGCGTTGGCGATGTCACGTCAAGGATAGCCGGCACCTTCTCACGGATCACATCCATGAGCCGTGCAGGGGACACTGAGAGCGGGTCTTTTGCGAGTTCCTCCCGGCGTTTCGAGAGTACCCTTGTTATCTCGCCAATAATCTCGTCAAGCTTCGTCAGTTCCTCGGACTCTTTTGTCCGGTGCATGAACCGGCCGACATTTCCCACGTACCCGTCCACCTTCGGCTCGACAATACGCTCGAGCACTTCCTTGTCCGGGCCTCCGCAGAGGACTACCGGCACGTCGATCCCCCGGAGCAGCACCGGCATCTTGTGCTCGATGCAGTGCTCGAAGTTCCCGAGCAGGTAGACGGCAATGTCGTGCTCGTTGATGACATCTCGTTCTTCATCGTTGATGCCCGCGATCCTC
The DNA here is from genome assembly GCA_035353675.1 of Methanoregula sp. Taxonomy (GTDB): domain Archaea; phylum Halobacteriota; class Methanomicrobia; order Methanomicrobiales; family Methanospirillaceae; genus Methanoregula. Next base: position 53,978 of record DAOQAA010000002.1, read on the forward strand.
TTCCCGACACCACGGGCCATTCCCACCATATTGCTCTTTGCCCCGAGCCGGCGCACGTACTCGGCAATATCGCAGGACGGGTGCGGCAGGTGGTGAATTTCAAGGCTCATACTCACGATAGCGATCTCGGTACCTACGAGCGGCGAATCGGTTACTTCCCCGGCAAGCGGTTTTCCGATCGCCCGGATCAGTTCCACGTCATCTTTTGGCACGAAGCACTGGAGCACGACTTCCTGTGCGATCATGTGCTTCTGGACAATATACCCTCCAAGGTCTTCGATCAGGTCGATGATCTCGCTGTGCCGGTAGATGCCTCCCTTGTAAGTGATGGGGACAAGGATCATGGCGTTACCCCCATGAGTGCAAATTTCTCGCGCACGAGCGCAAGGCCGGCATCGGTCAGCAGGTCCTCGCTTGCCACAAACGAGAATTTGTCGGCACTGTAGTTCTCGCTCCTTACCCGGAACCCTTCAGGACAGATGCACCGCAGGGCATAGACGAGATCTTTTTTGAGCGCCTGGCTCGGATCAGCGATAACTATCTCCTCAATCTCCCGGACTTCAGCCTTAACCCCGTACAGGATCACCGTGAACCGGTCCGGCTGGTCGACGTGGTCTTTCCCGAACCGGTCCCAGAAAATCTTTAACATCGGTGCAAGCCAGGTTTCGTCCGAGATGGCAAGCGTGAGTTTTCCTTCCTGCGGGTTGATATTTGCAATGTCACCGACCTTAACGACACTCGTGACTTTTTTTAAGACCCCGACGGCGACAAAGATGGGGACCTTCGGGTCAATGTAGATATGGATCTTCTGGATGACCCGCAGCAGGTTGTGGTCGAGAAGCACATCGTTTGCGATCTGCCGGTAATACTCGCCGCCCCGTTTCTCCGGGCATTCCACCTCAAAATAATCAATGGCCTGCATTGGTCCCGTCCTTTATAAACCCTGACGCAAGCAGGGCCGAACCGACCGCACCGATATACTGCGAGTGCGGCGGAACGACGATTTTTGTCTTGAGGAGTTCGCCCATCGCGTACACCAGCCCTTCGATAAGCGAGGTGCCGCCGACCATGATCACGGGTTCCTTGATATCCACTTCCTGGAGCTGCTGCTCAAAGACCTGCTCGGCAACGCTGTGACAGGCCGCTGCTGCAACGTCCTCCCGGGTGCTGCCTGCGGCAAGGGCGTTTACAAGACTCTGGGTCCCAAACACGATACAGTAACTGTTCATGGGAACCCGGACTCCCATACCTTTCATCGCAAGCGGACCCAGTTCGGTGATATCGACACCGAGACGCTTTGATGTCATTTCCAAAAACCGGCCGCTTGCGCCGGCACAGATGCCGCCCATTGTGAACGTGCCGGGAATGCCGTCCATGACCGAGATTGCCTTGTTGTCCATGCCGCCGATATCAATGACGGTCGCCGGCCCATGCTGCTTACCCGCGAGGTAGACCGCGCCTTTGGAGTTTACCGTCAGTTCTTCCTGGATGAGGTTTGCGTTGAACTCTTTTCCCACAAGGAACCGTCCGTACCCGGTCGTCCCGATAGCCTGGACCTCGTCAGGTTTCATCCCCGCTTCGGCAAGGGCATGGTCGACAACCCCATGTGCGCTCTTAAGTACTTCCGTGGTTGGCTGCCATCCGGTCCCGATGATCTTATTGTCTTTCATCAGGATGGCTTTCGTCGTCGATGAACCGGAGTCAATCCCGAGCGTTACCCCTTCCTGGACTTCACGGGCAAGAAGTGCCCGTCTCCGGGCGATTGTCGTGAGCGCTTCCATCCGGGTGAGGAGTGTCCCTGCCGTCGTGCGCTCGGTAAACGAGTAACTGACGACCGGGAGTTTCGAGTGCTCGTGGATATAGCGCCGGAGTTCGTTTCGCACAATTGCGGCTTCGGCGCACCGGAAGCAGGTCGCGATAAAAACTGCGTCGGCCTCCACCCGACCGTCAACAAGCGCCTTTGCCCGAGATATGGCAAGTTTCAGGTCGGGGCTCCTGACTTCAAGGCCGAACGAGTCAAAATCCTTCCTGATGTCCTTGAGCGCAACGTCAGGGTAGAAGATCTCCCCGTTGACAGCCTGCGCAGCCGCGTTTATCTCGTTTTGCACACCCGAGTAATCCGGGCCGCAGGAGATCTGGGCGATTCGCACCGGTGCGGTCATGGTTTTCCCCCGAGATCGTTTAAGAATTTTTTAATTGCGGCGACAAATTTTACGCCTTCTTCTTCATTTGCAGGATATTCGAGTTCCAGTTTCGGCATGTCCTTTTGCCGGATCATGAACTTTAAGAGTTCGTTTGTTCTGGCACAACCCATGCAGCCGAACGCAAGGTCGGCGTTGTTGATGATGATCGCGGCGTCGCATTCCTCAACCATCGGGCCGTAGAGGGCCATCCGGCCACGCACACCGCTTGGGACTTCGACTGCCGCCCAGCGAAGTCCTTTTTTGGGTTCTTCAGGAGTAATCTGGAGCGGTGGGGATTCGAGCCCCGGTGTCTGGACACGTTCGCGGATGGCAATGGCGGACCCGAGCGGGGTATGCCCGAACCGGGTCACCATGTCGGAGAGGATCAGGCTCGTTGCGGGATAAATGAATATTTTTGCCATAAAATCAGGGCTCCTGTGCATCGATCATTTTCTTTAAGGTGTATACGTCCAGCCGGGCTGCGGTTCCTTCCTGAACCGGCGCCGGGACTGTCGTGGGATCGCGTTTATCCAGTTCTTCGAGACCGTGGGAAATGTAGGGGAGGATTCCCATTTCGAATTCGATCCCGTGGAACCCGGGCCGTGCCCCCCCGAGCGTCGCCCGGCACCTCCGGGCATCTCCCGGCGGGAAGCCCCGGTCCTTGACGAAAATATGCGCCGGGTCCATCTTCCGGACTTCTGTAATCACCCGGTTGACATCCTCTTCTTTTCCCATAATGACGAGACCAAAACAGTTCTCCTTTATCATCACTCCCTGTGCAATCTCGTACGCCCGTATTGCGACATCTGCCGGGGTCACGTCGTATGACTCTACTACGACATACCGGGTCACGGTCCCGCCATATGCCGGGTTATACTCTGTCATTTCCTCACCTCGCGGATATACACCATCTGCCGCTCCTTTACTTTTTTGAGTTTACCGGTGTCGATAACGCGCCCGATAATATTGGTACTTTCAAACGGTTCCGAGGTCGGGCCGAACTCCTGGTTTGCCGACAACCGCACACCGACAAGGCCCGCCCCTTTCCGTGAATCGTTTGTGATCCCAAGAGCGGCAGCCGGGACTTCGGCTATCGGGCAGTTTTCAGGGATTATCTTTGTTGTAATGGGAATCTTCGGCTTAAACAGGAACACATCGTCAAAGACAAAGAACGCCGGCATCATACCGGCGTCGTGCTCCTTTAACCCGGTGATCCGGCGGAATATGTCGCAACTCAAGGGAGCATGTGCATCGTCAAGTTCGAGATCGATCACCTGATCAAACGGCGCTGTTGTCACGGTTGCCGCACGTTCGGCAAGTACGTCAAGTGTCGTGCCCGGTTCCTGCGATACGACAATCCGGTCCGGGCTGTCGGTATCGATGGAGAGGGCAATCCCCCGTTCTGCCGCCATTTTTTTTGCGTCGGGAAGGGGCAGGCCAAGGAAATCGATACGCGAAGGTACAACCGTTGTGAAGAGGACATCTCCCGCTTTTGCGAGTTTCACGAGTTCGATCCCATGGACGACCTGCCCGACCACACTATGAACCGGACTGCCCGGAACGTCAGCACGGTAGATATACACCCCGCCAACAGAAGGTCCGCCCGTCCTTACGGTTACAGTTCCTTCACGCCGCGGGCGTTTGAACTGCGCCGCGACTTCGGTTCCGGTCAGTTTCGGGTCAAGGATATGGGTGCTTGTCGCACGGCCTACTGTAAACCTGCCGGAATGGAGCGCAACAAGCATATGCTCGACACTTTCCGCGGCCCCGGTCGTGATCTGTTCCAGGGTATACCCCTGTGCCATTATCTCGACCCGGGTCACGATTTGCATCCCGTCTTCGGGAACAAGGGACAAATCCGTTGTGGTAAACGACCGGCTGGTGTCTGCCCAGCTAATCACCGGTTCGGCTTTCAGTACACGGTCACCGGTCGTCCACCGGTCGAGGACGGCTTTCCCGCTCACGACATGGCCGACGACTCCTCCTGTCTCATCGGCACCGTGGTCTGCAACGTGATGGCTTTTTGAAAAAATCAGGTACGAGGTCTTCGGATTATACCCGCCGCAGCCAAGGATCACATCACCCCTCTCGTAGAGACGTGGTTTGCGTTCCGGCCTGAAATCTGACGGGAACGGGCCGAATGCTGCCGCGTACCGGTCAGTCCAGTGAAGGGCGAGGCTTGCGGTTTTATCCGGGCGTTCGAGTACTTCCACTTCGCGGCCGGATAGTTCGAGCGTGATCTCCCCGGCAGTTGTTGTGACCGTGATACTTGCAGTCTTTTCCTGTTCCTGTGTTGCAGGCCGGATAATCGCGACAGCGCAGCCGGCAGGAAGGTCCGTCACAAGCACTGCAAGCGGGCTTCCCTTGCCAATCTCGCGGATCTCCCCGTCAAGGTGAACACTGGTCATGTACACCCCGTATCAGGCCGGCGGCTGGCTCATGATCCTGCGTTCGTCCTCGGTCAGGTGTGCGAGAACATCAGCGGTCTTTCCGATCTCCACGATCTTTCCGCCCCGCATCAGCGCAATCCGGTCGCATATGTCGCTCACAAAGTCCATGTCATGAGAGACCACGATGAACGTCTCATCAATATCGTCGCGTGAGTGAAGGATGGAGTGCTTCACGTCGATTTTTGTGATCGGGTCCATGGTGCCGGTCGGTTCGTCGAGGATAACAATTTTCGGTTCCCGGATTAAAACCTGTGCAAGGGCGACCCGGTGGCGTTCCCCTTCAGAAAGGTGACTTGGCAGCCGGTCGAGGATTTCCTTGCTCTTCTCCTCGGAAAATCCGGCCATCTTCAGAGTAATGATGGCCTTTCGCATCGCAAGTTCCTTGGGGAATTCAAGGCCGATTGCATCGGTAAGGTTGTCGAGCACCGTCCGGTGCGGGTAGAGATCGTATTCCTGGTGCAGGAGACCGATATACTCCTTTGCCCTGCCTCTCTGGTCGATGCCGGGCTTTGTCATGTCCACCCAGTCCTCGCCGATCTTTACGTTGATCTCACCGCTCGTCGGCTCGATAAGGCCGGAGATGATTCGCGAGAGCGTGGTTTTACCAGCACCGCTCTTTCCGATAATCCCGAAAATTTCTTTCGAGTAGACCTCGAAACTGACGCCGTTTACCGCTTTTACGACACCCCGGTCGACAGAGATGTAGCGCTTGATAAGGTCGAGGGCCCCGACAATTTTCTCACCGGTCTCTGTATGTTCGAACGTCTCGGTGTCTTTGCAACCCTTCATGAATTCGCCAATTACTTCTTTTGGCGTTCCAATCTTTGCAATAGCCCCGTTATCGAGCAGGATTGCCCGGTTTGCAACGTCTTCAATTACCTGCGAGAAATGGGAGGTTACCACCATGCCCATGTTGTTGGTCTTTGCCGCATCGGACAGCATTGAGTGGACGATCTTTGCCGTACCGGGGTCAAGCGTACCGGTTGGTTCATCGGCAAAGAGCAGGAACGGCTCTTTTGCAAGCTGCCGGGCGAGCACGACACGCTGCTTTTCGCCACCTGAAAGGTCACGCGCGATATGCATCATCCGGTGGGAGAGCCGGACCTGGTCGATAAGATCCGCTGCACGGTTGATTGCCTTGTCCTGCGGGTAATCGATATCGTCAAGAGCGTGAAGGACATTTTCGATAACCCGGTCATCGCCGTAGAGGGCGAAGGTCCGCTGGAACATGATGGCAGTCCGGCGCATGACCCGGCGTTTCAGCATTTCGTCTTTTTCGTTCCAGAGATCCACATCGAGAGCCGCAAGTCTGCTGTCGCAACGGGGGCAGGGTTTACCGGCAGAACTTGCAACATCCATGTGATCGCAGGAGGGGCAGGCCGAAACATGGTAGATGACCTTCCCGCTTGTCGGGGGTTGTTCCACACCCCTCATGATATGCATCAGCACAGTCTTGCCGGCACCGCTCCTCCCGATGATCCCGAGAATCTCTCCCTCCGAGATCTCAAAAGAAATATTTTTGAGGGCTTTTGCGCCGTCAAAATCCATGCAGATATTGTCGACCGTGATCAGTGGAGCCTTCATAATTCCTAAATTCCCTTGTATCTAATGTGACACTGGTATCATATTACTTTTTATATGCTGTCCCCTGTCGTCACGATCGGGAAGTGGCGGGGCTGTTTTGCAGCGCCTCGATGATTGGCAGCACATCGCTGATCCGGCTGATGACATAGTCTGCCGCCCTGAAAAGTTCGAGGGGTCGGTTCCCTGCCTGCTGGACTGTCAGGATCGCAGTGTCGGATTTTTTAAACGCAGCAAGGTCGTTAATCCCGTCGCCGATCATGATAACCCGGTCGTACTCGTTTTTTAAATCCGAGACAATCTGTGCCTTGACCGTGGGTGTCGCCACTCCATACACCCGGTCCCGTGGGATGCCGAGATGGTCTGCCATGATCTCAAGTTTTGTCGAACGGTCGCCGGATGCAATGAAGGTGGGAATTCCCATGCGGTGAAGGGCAGTGATGGTGTCCTTTGCCCCTTCAAAAGGCCATCCCCCGGCAGTGATGGTAAACTCGATGGCCTTTTGTGCCATGTTGATGATAGCACCGCTGTTGAGCGTGAGCATGTACTCTTCCTTACATACCCGCCAGACATCCCGGATGCATTCCTGGAGGTCGCCGACCTGCGTTTTGGTGTCGGCATAGAGCATATCCCCAATCTCCTGTGCGGTCGTGATCTTTCGCGTGCAGCTGATCCCAAAACCGACCTTGTTATCCGAAAGGTATGTCGAAAGCAGCATGTCCGGCGGGGCCGCTATGATGTGCTTGGAATGGACCGGAAGCACGATGAGCACACGATCCGGGGACGTGAAGGTAAGCGTTGTTGTCTCAATACCTGGCATGAGCACCTGCCGGGATACCTCTTTTGCAACCCGGTAGGTATTCAACAACGTCCCGGCACTATCGAAAACAACGGCGACTGTCATGATTTCACCCGGTGATAAACTCTATGTAGCATCCATCTCCATTGAAAGAATGAAGGTTAATGATCGTATCTGACACTGCAGACAAGATAAAGAGCATGGAAATCCGGGGGGCGGGACGGATTGCACGTGCTGTCGCGGAATCCCTGCGGGACCATGCGCTTGCAATCCGGGAAACGGAACCGGCAAAATTCCGGGCGGAGATGGAACGTGCCGCAGCGACACTCTTTGCGACACGCCCGACTGCCGTATCCCTGCCAAATGCCATCCATATTGTCATGGCGGGTCTTTCACGTGCAAAGACCACAGAGGAAGCCCGGGCCGGTATCGTTGAACGGGCAGACGAGTTCATCCGGTCCTCGCAGCATGCGGTTGAACAGATTGCACAGTTCGGGGCGAGCCATATCCGCGACGGCGACACGATCCTCACGCACTGCAACTCGGAAGTCGCGCTCGGGTGTATTATCGAAGCGCACCGGCAGGGAAAGGAGATCGAGGTCTATGCAACGGAGGTCCGGCCGAGAAACCAGGGACTCATCACGATCCGGACGTTAAACGATGCGGGGATCAAAACGAATTTTATCGTAGACTCTGCGGTCCGGTCCTTCATAAACGATGTCGATCTTGTGATTGTCGGAGCAGACGCAGTGACCGTCAATGGCGCGGTGGTAAACAAAATCGGGACCGCTCAGGTCGCCCATTCCGCCCGCGAAGCCCGGGTGAACGTGATTGTCGCTGCCGAGACCTACAAGTTTGCGCCCCGCACTATTCTCGGGGAACTCATCCGGATCGAAGAGAGGCCCGGAAACGAGGTGCTTTCCGATGAGATCACAAAGACGCTTCCCCATGTGACCGTCCGGAACCCGGCATTTGATGTGACACCTGCGGGATACATAGACCTGATCGTTACCGAGAAAGGAGCGATCCCCCCGCAGATGGCCTACGTCATCATCCGGGATTACCTTGGCTGGGGAATTGACGAGTTCCATTCAGCGTTTGGGACGGTAAATTTCAACTGCGGGTAATGGGGTCCCCCTCATCATCCTGCCCTGGCCTTCCGATGCGTTTATTGACGGACAGGAAAAGAAATAGTAACGAATAATCCGGAGACAGTGGCATACCGGCACAGGAATGCGGCTATACCGGATCGACAGGGGAAATACGATGGAGATACCCTTTACCAAACTGCACGGGAACGGTAACGATTTCGTGCTTATCGATGAATATGAACATACGGTCATTCCCGATGATATGAAGGCACAGTTTGCCGCCCTCTACTGCGACCGGCGGTTCGGGATCGGGGCTGACGGCATCCTGTACCTTTCGAAGTCAAAGACCTGCACGATCCGGATGCGTATCTTACAGCCGGACGAGAGCGAGGCCGAGATGTGCGGCAACGGGATCCGGTGCCTTGCCAAGTATGCATTCGATGCCGGGTATATCGGGGAAACCTCAACGGTTGAAACCATGGCCGGTGAGATCGGTGTCGTCGCATCGTACTGCGCGGATGAGTTTACCGCGACCATCCGCATGACTGAACCGAAATTCGAACGCCGGGACATTCCCGCCGTTGGCGAAGGGGAATACCATGAGCGTATCGGGGAATTTGATGTCTACGCGGCAAATACCGGTGTCCCCCACGCTGTCATTCTTGTTGATTCGGTCGATGCAGTCGATATCGAAAAAGTCGCCCCCCGGATCCGCCACCATGCGGGTTTTATTAACGGAGCAAACGTGAATTTCGTTGAGAAGACCGGTGACGATTCCCTGAGGGTGCGGACATTTGAACGCGGTGTTGAGGAAGAGACACTCTCATGCGGGACCGGGGCAACCGCATCCGCCGCAGTCGTTCACCATCTTGGTTACATGGGCGATACGATCCATGTCGCGACACAGGGCGGACCGCTCACCATTCACTTCAACGATGGCACAAAGATGGAAGGACCGGCGGTCACGGTCTTTTCCGGTGTAATTATCTACTAACTTTTTTTGTTTATCTTTACCAGAACCCCGCAAAGGTCGTTTGTCGGGAGGATCCGGAAAATGCAAGGTACGGCAGCGCTCGTTTCAGGCATGCACCGGGCACGCCAAGGTCACGGGGCGTTCGGATAGCATGCCGTTCCCGGGCTTCTATAATCGCGTGTGCGGTAGCGGTCCCGATACCGGGAACACGTATGAGATCGGCAAATGATGCGGAGTCCGGATTGACCGGTTCCCGGCTCCGGGCAAGGATGGCTTTCGGGTCATCGTTTGGAAGCGTTCCGTTATCTTCAAGCAGGGGCAGCATTTCGGTTTTGGTAAAACCATACTCCCGGATGAGATAGTCCATCTGGTACCAACGGAGTTCGCGCCATTTCGGAGTGCTTTCGCGGGAGGCAAGACGGGTTTTTGGGAGCGCATGAAATGTCGAGTAATAGATATGCGAGGGTTTCATCTGTTCGTACAACGCGGTCACGCAATCAAAGATCTCCCTGTCAGTCTCGCCCGCAGCCCCAATCACGAGCTGCGTTGTATGACGACCCGGCGCTTCCTCAGCGATCCAGCCGATTCGTTTCATGATATCGCTGCAATAGTCCTTGATCCCGGAAAGGGCCCGGAGCCGGCTCTCCCCGGTTGTCTCGACATTGAGGCTGATCCGGTCCGCAAGCCGGGCCGCCTCGCGGATATCCTCCCGCCGGGCCCCGGGCAGGATCTTCAGGTGCAGGTATCCCGGGTAACCTTCGGTCCTGAGGATACGGGCGGTCTCAATAAGTTCGCCCATCACCTCATCGGTGTCATAGGGTATTCCTGACGTGAGAAAAAGGCCGCCGGCAAGATTTTTCCGGTACAGCCCAAGAAACATCTCTGCAAGTTCGCGGGGAGTAAACGCGAGTGGCGAGCGCTCGGCCCGGACCGGACAGTAAGCGCAGTCGTACGAGCAGCTCCCGTGCAGGAGCACCTTGATCATCCGGTTGCAGCCGCCGGAATGCTGGTTATATGTAATGCAGGCCCCGCCAGAGAGCATCTGCATGCACTCTCCCGGCATACAGACATCGTACTGGCTGCCGGAGGTTAACCTTGCAAGTTTTTCTCCGCACCCGGTCATATACGCCCGTTTGATGGAAGTGGGATAAAAGAAACAGGCATGCAGGGTGTGAAAGTGACAGGAATTTAAAAAAAACCAACAGGTCACGGCAGATATTATGGGCTTTTTTTAGTTTTTTGAGGTTTTCTCTGATAGTTCCTGATCTTTTCCGGATTGTTTTTGTTCTGTAATTGCTTCCACAACTGCTATTGTCGAGATGATTTTGCCGTTAACATCCTTAAACGGACTAACAGTAAGCAATCCCCAGATTACTGAACCGTCCTTTTTGATATACCGCTTTTCTGTGCGGTAAAAGGGGATCTTTCCCGCAAAAATTTTTTCGACCTCGGTAAGGTCATGTTCCAGATGGTCGGGGTGGGTAATATCCACAAACGATCCTTTCAACAATTCTTCTGACGTATATCCCATCATATCGCAGAACTTCCGGTTCACCATGACAAACCGGTAGTCCTTGTCTACTATTGCAATCCCGTGCAGGCTGTTTTCAAAAATTCTCCGGAACCGGTCCTCGCTTTCCCAGAGGGCATTTTCAGTCTGTTTCCTCTTTGTGATATCCCGGGATTCTGCGATTATCATCCATAATTTACCGTCGGATGAAAAGACCGGCTTGAAGGAGCAGTCCATGGTAATCAGGGAACCACCGGTTCCCTGTGCGTCCTCTTCGAACCGAACAAATTCCCCGCCAGCCGCCCGGCTGAAAGCCTCTCTCATGCGCCGGACACGCCCATCGTCTCCCTGCCACCACGCAGTCTCCCAAAAGAGTTGACCGATGACCCTGTCTGCGGAAACTCCGATGAAATCCAGCGCCGTGAGGTTGATCTCAATAATTGTTCCCGAGGGCGTAAGAAGGGCGGTAAACTGGAATGTTGAATCAAAAATGGCCCGTAGCATCTCGCTTTTTTCCCGCAATGCCTGCTCTGTCTGTTTCTGGACGGTCATATCAATCCCGATGCCTCTCATGCCCGCGATTGCGCCGTCCCGGATGATCGGCGCGAGATACATCCTGATCGGGAACGTGCTCCCGTCATTGCGGATGGCAGAGTATTCGACGAATGAAGGGAACCGTTCAAGCGGGTTTGATACCGCCTCTTTAAAGATCGTCATGATTGTCTGCAGGTCTGCCGGGTTCATCATCTGCCATATTGTCAGGCCTTTTTCGAAATCCGACCGCGAATAACGGTACATGTCAAAGCTGCCTGAGTTCGCAAAGGTCAGGTTCCCTAAAATATCGCACTCCCAGACTGACTGGGGCAAAAGGTCTGCCAGTTCGCGGAACCGCCGTTCACTTTCACAAAGGAGTGTTTCTGAATGTTTTCTCTGCGTGATATCCTCGATGATAGAGATTGTTGACATGATCTGGTTTTTTGAATCCCGGAGCGGGGTAACCGTGACTGATGCCACAATAACCGTGCCATCTTTTCGCAGGTACTGTTTCTCATCATGGATAATGGAAATATTTCCGGCATAAAGATCATGCAGGTTCCGGGAACTACGACTGAGATCGTCCGGATGGGTCACATCGGTCATGGATTTTGTCAGCAGCTCTTCATGCGTATAACCGAGCATCTCACAGAACCGCCGGTTGACAAGGATAAACCGGCCATCTGGATCAAGCCCAGTCATCCCGTGCGGACCATCATCAAAGATCCGCCGGAATTTATCCTCGCTCGCTTTGAGTGCGTCAGCCGTATGTTTTTGTTCGGTGATATTCCGGGCAATGCCGAAATATGCAACTGCTTTACCCTCAACATTGTGTATGATATTGCCGTTCTGGGAATGCCACTGCCAGGAGCCGTCCTTGTGTCGTATGCGGTATTCAATGCCGCTTGTTTTATTACCCGTTGCCAAAGTCTTTCGGAAGGCTTCACGGTTACAGGGAAAATCATCCGGATGGATAAAATCAACAGCGGGTTTCCCGATAACTTCGCGTGTATCATATCCCAGTATTTCAGTCCAGTTGGGCGAGACGTACGTAAAAAAGCCTTCTGGCGACAGGGAAAATACAATATCATTTGCATTCTCGACAAATGATCTGAATTTTTCTTCGCTCTCCTTTAACGCCCCCACCGCCCGCTCGCGTTCGGTAATGTCCCGGAAGACCACGTGGACTGCAGGTTCTCCCATCCAGATAAACGGCATGCCCACAACATCAACATCGATGACGCTTCCATCAACCCGAAGGAACTTTTCCTTGAATATCGGAACCGTATTTTTAATCGCTTCACTCATCCGGGAGATCACACGGTCACGGAAATCCGGGTGAACAAATGACAGGACCGGTTTATTGAGGATCTCTTCGACAGATTTGGCTCCCAAACCCCTCGCCGCGGCTGAGTTTGCAAAAACAATGAGGCCGTTCTGGTGGATGATTATACCATCAAACGAAGTCTCAATAAGTATCCGGTATTTTTCCTGGCTCTCCCGGAGTGCATCTTCTGCTGCTTTCCTTTTGGTAATATCACGGGCAATTGCAATAAAGACCGGAGGAGTCTCGTTTCTGGATAACTGGAGGTGAATCTCCACCGGGTACAGGCTCCCGTCTTTTCGTTTATGTACCGTTGTAAAGACCAGTTCCGTGAGTTTTCCATTCATCAGGGGGGCGATCAGTAGTTCAAAAGAGTCCGTGTTAAATTCCGGTTTGATATCAAGCGGAGTAAGCGTGCGCATTTCTTCAAGAGTATATCCAAGGTTCTGCCGGGCACCAAAGTTTGCATCGATAAACTTCAACGAATCTGCACTGAAGGTATAGATCTCATTTAATGAATGGTCGAGGATACGGCCGAACCGGTTTGTGATATCCTCAAGGCGTTTGCGTTCGGTGAGATCGACATGGGTACCGATCATACGGAGCGCCCGGCCATCGGTGTCCCTTTTAACAGCCCTCCCGCGGCTCAGTATCCATTTCCACGAACCATCTTTGGCCTTTAACCGGGACTCAGCTTCAAAATTTTCACGGCGGTTCTCGATGCAATCTTTGTTAACGGCAAGGGTATGTCCGAGATCGTCCGGGTGTAAAAGGCTGATCCAGGTCTTACTGGTTGCGGGGAACTCCCCGGGCTCATACCCAAGCATCCGGTAATACCCGGGGCTGAAATAACCCGTGTCCGTTGTAAGGTCCCAGTCCCAAAGACCGTCGTTACTGGCATCCATCGCGAGACGGAACCGCTCCTCGCTTTCCTTAAGTGCATCCTCACTTTGTTTCTGCCCGGTAATATCTTCAAGAATGACCGTGACGCCTTTTTTGCCGTTGTCCAGTGCCGTCGGTGCAATCCGGCAGGAGAAGGTAGCCTCCCGTTTTTCCGGCCTGAGTTCCCCGCTCCATTCAATACCGGCAAGACCATCTTTTACCCGAAGAAGGAAACGGTCATAAACCTCATCAAATGCCGTCACAAGCGGGGAATATTCGATATTTTTCCCGACAAGATCCCCGGCCGGGGTATCAAGGAGCTGTGCAAAAGTCCCGTTGACAAATACAATCCTCAGGCCGCTGTCCAGCTGCATGATAAATTCAGAGGATATTGAAAGCACCGATGAGAGCGGGACGCGGTGCGCGAGTGCATAGATCTTTGCCATCCCGAAATGGCGCATCTCCACCTGGCCGGAGACAAGCATTTTATCGAGATATTTCCCGGCGGTATTCCGGTTGATTTTCACCTCCCGGACAATATCAGTGATGTTGAGGCCCTGCGGGTTTTTGGCCAGAATATCCTTGATCTGCGCTATTATCTCGCGGCTTAATACCATTCGCGGATTAATATGAGATCATGAAATATTAATAGTTCAGCATTGGTGAATTTTCCGACGATATAAAAGCACTATAAAAAAATCCCGGGATTATTCTTTTGCCCGGATCCCGTCCTGCACGATCTCGAAATCAAACGATGTGCCTTCCGGCCGTGAACGGTGCTTGACGAGGGTTGCCCGGCGCCATCCGGGGGAATCGAGACGATCGAGCCGGACGATAGCTTTTGAGATGTGTTCAAGTGACATCCCGCCAAGGCCGGCAATCGTGTTTCTCGTGGTGTCCATATAGACCTGGTTTGTGACAAGCACCGCGAGTTCGTAGCGTTTTGCGTATCCGAGAAGCTGGAGCATCTGCCGGGTCAGCATCTGCATCGCGTCCCGCCCCTTTTCGAGGTCGGTCCGGTACAGCGCCGTTGCGGAGTCAAGGACGAGCAGACCGGGCCGGTGCAGTTTGAGGATCTTGTCTGCCTCGGTGATCATGCTTCCCTGCTGTTCGAAATCAACGGGTTCAAAGAGGAAGAGCCGGTCGGCAACAGCCGCAGTATCGCTACCGGCAATCTGTCGGAACCGTTCGATCGAGAAACCTTCTGAATCAATGAAAATTACCGAGCCTCCGGCTCTCAGGCTGGAAACGGCTGCGACAATGCAGAGCGTGCTCTTGCCGCTTGCCGGGCCACCGTAGAATTGGGTAATGGTGCGGTTTTCAAGCCCGCCGCCCAGCAGCCGGTCGAGAGCGGCATTCCCGCTTGTCAGCCGGTCGGTCTTCATTGGTCACCCGGCCCGGCGTCCTCGTTTTTTTCCTGCACCTGTTTCCACGCAGCATTTTCTATGGCGCGGAGCACAACGTGCACCGGCAGTCCAAGTTCTGCCGCCCAGTCCCGGGCGGAATCGAATTCGGCCTTAAGCGTATATATGCGGCCGTCCATCAGGCCGTATTTTACCGGCATGCTTTTTTTGTGCCCGGCAATCTCAACAATAACATCGTCAATTTTCCGGTCCGCGATAAACCGGTGGACTGCCGGAGTGCACCGGATTCCAAGAGTTCCAAGCTCCCGGGCCATGAGCCGGGCAAGGCTGGTGCTTGTCTCAGGAAGAGAGATCACGGTGACAAGATACCCCGGCCTCCCTTTCTTCATGATAATGGGCGTTGCGTTCGCGTCCCGGGCTCCGGCAGCCATGAACCGGGCAAGCGCCTCGCCGATAACTTCCCCGCTGGTATCGTCAACGTTTGTCTCAAGGACATCGACCGTATCCTGCGGGAGCGTGCCGGTCGTTTCCACTACCATCGTTCGGAGCACGTTCGGGGAATTCGGCGTGTCACGGCTCCCGGCCCCGTAACCGACCGATATGATCTTATACGCCCCGAGATCGGCCGGGAAAACGGATGAAAATTCCGCGAGCAGGGCGGCACCGGTCGGAGTACAGAGTTCTCCTTCATCGTCTCCCTTCATCGTTGCAAGTCCCGATCCTTTGAGGATGGCAACCGTGGCGGGAGCCGGGACCGGAATTGAGCCGTGAGATCCGGTTATGGTCCCGGACCCGAGCGCGAGCGGCAGGACTGCAACATCATCGACCTGGAGCGAAAAAAGAGCGGTGCAGGCGCCAATCACGTCTGCTATTGCATCATCGGCCCCGACTTCATGGAAGTGAGTATGGGATCCATGGACTTCTTCTTCTGCGGCATTGATCCGTGAAAAGACACGGCGTGCCATTGCGAGTACGTCTTCCGGTACAACCGAACCTGCATCGTCAAGCCGTTTGTATACATCGGAAAGAGTCCGGTGTTTTTGGGTAGCGTGAGTGTGGACTTTTGTCGCCCGGATACCGGCCCGGGTCACGGTTTCTATTGTCGGATCCGTAACAACCGATCGCATCGCGGCAGAAACGCGCTCACGATCCGCCCCGCAGTCGAGCAGGGCCGCTGTTACCATATCTCCTGCTGCGCCGTGGAACGGGTCAAAAACAAGGATTCGCATTTACAGTACTTATAAATCCCGGCGTATATGACTTTTAAGGTAATGCCAGAAGTGCAACTGCGGGTGGATTCCGCGTATCCCGGCGACCAGGGCGGGGGAAAAGCGCGACTCGACCCTGAGACTATGCTTCTTTTGAAGATCTCCCCTGGTGATCTGGTAGTGATTGAGGGAAAACGCCGGACCGTCGCGAAAGTCTGGCGGTCCCTTGTCGAAGACTGGAACCAGCGTAAAATCCGGATCGACAACTTTACCCGGATCAATGCCGGCGTTAGTATCGGGGATACCATCAAGGTGTCGACACTCACCGAGGAGATCGAGGCAAAACGGGTCGTGCTTGCACCTCCGGAGGACCTGCCAAAGAAGATCCCGATTGCAAACAATCCGCATGTAATAAACGGCCTTTTGGATTTCCCGGTCGTGAAAAACGACTCGATCCCGATCATGCTCGGCCTTCCCTTTATCCAGCCGCAGATTGTTGCGTTCAAGGTTGTCGAGATTGAACCCGAAGAAGCCGTTATCATCACCAAGAATACATCGATTGAGTTCTCCGATAAACCGGCTGCAGGGTTTGAAGGAGTCAAGCGGTTCAGCTACGAAGATATCGGTGGGTTAAAGGACGAGCTCCAGCGTCTCCGCGAAACGATCGAGCTCCCCCTCCGGCACCCGGAACTGTTCCAGAAACTGGGGATCGAGCCGCCCAAGGGAGTGCTGCTCTACGGTCCGCCGGGGACAGGCAAGACGCTGATCGCAAAGGCGGTGGCAAGTGAGAGCGGTGCGCATTTCATCTCGATTGCCGGCCCGGAAGTAATTTCAAAATATTACGGCGAGAGCGAGCAGCGTCTCCGCGAGGTCTTTGAGGAAGCCCGGGAGAACGCGCCGTCGATTATCTTTATCGATGAACTTGATTCGATTGCGCCCCGGCGGGAAGAAGTGACCGGGGAGGTCGAGCGCCGCGTTGTCGCCCAGCTCCTGACCATGATGGATGGTCTTGAAGAGCGGGGGCAGGTCGTTGTTATCGGCGCGACAAACCGTGTCGATGCAATTGACGCCGCCCTGCGCCGGCCCGGCCGGTTTGACCGCGAGATCGAGATTGGCGTGCCGGGAGAACCCGACCGGATTGAGATCTTAAAGATTCACACACGGGGCATGCCGCTTGCCGAAGATGTGAATATTAACACGCTCGCCCAGCAGACCCACGGGTTTGTCGGTGCCGACCTCGCAGCCCTTGCCCGGGAGGCGGCAATCCGTGCCCTGCGCCGGTACCTGCCCGAACTTGACCTTGACAAGGCAGAGATCGAACAGGAGACTCTTGACAAGCTCAAGGTGTTTGCCGCTGATTTCCGGAGTGCCCAGCGTGATGTTGGCCCAAGCGCAATGCGGGAAGTCATGCTTGAGGTCTCGCACGTGAAGTGGGACACGGTAGGTGGCCTTGAGTCGGCAAAGACCGAAGTCCGCGAGGCAGTCGAGGATCCGTTAACTCACCATGATCGGTTTGACGAGCTTGGCATCGTTCCGCCCCGCGGAGTGCTGCTCTACGGTCCGCCCGGGACGGGAAAGACGCTGATTGCAAAGGCGGTTGCAAGCGAGAGCGGCGCAAACTTCATTCCGGTACGGGGACCGCAGCTCCTTTCCAAATGGGTGGGCGAGAGCGAACGGGCAGTCCGTGAAATTTTCCGGAAAGCCCGGCAGGTATCGCCGTCCATCATCTTCTTTGACGAAATCGATGCGCTTGCCCCGGCAAGGGGAACTTCAAGCGATTCGCATGTCATCGATAACGTGCTCAACCAGATCTTAACCGAGATGGATGGCCTTGAGGAACTCAAGGATGTCGTGATTATGGGCGCGACCAACCGGCCGGATATTGTCGACCCGGCACTTCTCCGGGCCGGCCGGTTCGACCGGCTGGTCTATATCGGCGAACCGAGCCTTGAAGACCGCAAAAAGATCATCAGCATCCACACCCAGTTCATGCCGCTCGAAGGATCGGCGCTTGAAGAGATTGTCGGGCTCACCGAAGGTTATACTGAAGACGGGCTTGGCGAACTTGTCGAGAAACTGGGCAGGGACCAAAAAGTTTCTGCGGAGACAATTAAAGCGGCAATTGAGCCGGTGAAAGATGCAAGTGCCGGGGTCCCGAAAGGTGCCCGGCGGCGGAGACTGGTCGATCTGATGCACGAGAAAACCCTGACATTTGAGGATCCGGCACGGGACAAGAACATCGCGACCCTTGCGCAGATCACTGAAGGATTTGTCGGCGCCGATCTCGAATCGCTCTGCCGGGAAGCCGGGATGCTTGCCCTTCGTGAAGGATCGGCAGTTGTTTCCTGCAAGCACTTCACGGAAGCCCAGAAGAAGGTTCACCCGACGATGAACGAAAACCTTCGGGACTATTACGGCAAGATCCAGCAGCACTTCAAGGGCGGGTTACCGCAGAAGGTCCAGCCGCCGGAATACCAGTAATTTTTTTCTTTTTTAGTGATGGAGTACTGACATCTTTGGCCCGCTACCGTATTCCGGTTTTAACTGCACTATTCCTTTTAAAAAAGTGATATGGGGTAAGATCACAGGAAGAGTTATAATTCTCTATATATCAGATACAAAACATTAGAGTAGGACAAGGGAGCCTGTAGTTATGGAAAATTCCTGGTTTACCCTCTTGCGAAAAAATCCGGTTCTTTTTACCGCACTTATTGCAACGGTAACCCTCGTCGTATTTGGCCTCAACATCTTTGGGCTCATGGTCGAATATACTGAAATTTTCCCTCACCTTTTCTATATCCCCATTATTCTTGTCGCGTACTTCTACCCCCGTCGCGGCCTCCTTTTCTCACTCGTTATCTCGCTTGTTTTTTTCTCGGTATGTTATTTTAAGTATCCTGTAATTACCTGGCAGATAGTATTCGACTTCATCACGTTCAACCTGATAGCGACAGTTGTTGTTCTCCTTGCTACCCGGATGCAGGAGAGCGAAAGCCGGTTCCGTGGTGTCGCTGAACGAAGTTCCGATATTATCCTGCTTGCGGATAAGACGGGGAAAGCAACCTATGTCTCCCCCTCGTTTGGAAAAATTCTCCAGATGAATCCTGCTGACATTATCGGAAAACTGCCAAAAGACCTGGTGCACCCGGAAGATCTCAACATCGTGCAGAAAGAGACTGAAGATCTTGCATCCGGTAAAGAACATGTGCATTTTATCGTTCGGACCAGACGCAGTGATGGTGCGTATATACCAATAGATTATGCCGGCGGGCCAATAGTCCATGACGGGGTATTTGCAGGGTTCCAGATTATTGGCAGGGACGTAACGGAACGGATGCTTGCAGAAGAAGAGCAGCGCGAGACGAGCCGGCGGTTAAAGGAAATTATCGATTTCCTGCCCGATCCCACCTTTGTTGTCAATTCGGCCGGGACTGTTACTGCATGGAACCATGCGATGGAAGAGATTTCCGGGATTCCGGCTGCCGGGATGCTAGGCAAAGGAACAGGGTCTACCGTTGAATGGATCAGGGATATACCGGATTGCCCGCACTTCATCGATTACGTACTGGCGGGAGATATTGACGGGCTGAAACGTACATTTCCTGACGCACGGTTCGAAGGAAATATTGTGCGGATCCAGACTACCATTACCCGCACAGACGGGAAACCGTTCTCACTCTGGATCAGTGCAACGCCGCTGATTGACCGGAATGGCAGAAATGCTGGTGCAATTGAATCCCTGCGGGATGTCACTCATTCAATGGCCGTTGAACAGGCATTGCGGAAGTCAAATACGTATCTTGATGCCGTTATCAACAGCATAGCCGATCCGCTCTTTATCAAGGACAGCAGGTTCAGGATGGTTCTTGTAAATGACAGTTTATGCCGTTTCATGTCGAGATCCCGTGAAGATCTGCTCGGGAAGACAGATTTTGAAATTTACAATAAAGAGGAGGCGGAAGTCTTCCATAAAAACGATGAAGCGGTGTTACAGACAGGTCTTGAACAGGAAACTGAAGAATCTATAACCACTTCCGATGGTGCTACGCATATATCCATCACGAAAAAAACCCTGTATGTCCAGGCCGACGGGGATAAGTTCATTGTCGGTATTATCCGGGATATTACTAAACGAAAAAAAACCGAAAAGGCACTACAGCAAGCGTTGACAAAACTCAATATGCTCTCGTCTATAACAAGGCACGATGTATTAAACCAGCTTACGGGCCTGCGTGCATATATCGAACTGGTAAAGGAGAGCAAAGAGGATTCTGAACGTCTCATGTTCTTACAAAAGAGTGAGACCGCCGTGGATGCTATCAAGGAACAGCTGGAATTTACCCGGTTGTACGAAGACCTCGGTGTGCAGGCACCGCAGTGGCAGGATGTCGGGGCACTGTTTTATTCGGCAGCGGCGCAACTCCCGCTCAAAGGGATTCCCACAGATGTCAGGGTGGACGGGTTATTCGTCTATGCCGATCCGTTAATCGGGAAGGTGTTTTACAATCTTATAGAAAACACGCTTCGTCATGGGGGGAGCGCCCTGTCATTCATTGCCCTCGTTGCAGAGGAGACACCGGACGGGCTCATTCTCCGGTATAAGGACAATGGCGTTGGTGTTGCAAAAGAGGACAAGGGCAGGCTCTTTACCAAAGGGTTTGGCAAACACACCGGGCTTGGGCTCTTCCTCACCCGGGAGATCCTGTCGATTACCGGTATCACGATTACTGAGAATGGTGAGCCGGGGAAAGGGGCCCGGTTTGAGATGGTCGTGCCGAAAGGGGCGTACCGGTTTTGAAAAGAAATAACAGGATTGACAGGACCGGGAGATGAACCCGGATTTCCCTAAAAAAGTTTTTTCACGTTTTACCCGGGTTTTTATGCGGGGTTGTTCCTTTCAGGAGATCCGGGATATGCCGTTCATTCACTCCGTTTTGATCTAACTTCCCCCATCCCCCCAATATAAATATAAACCTGTCATTTTCCCTCCTTAAGGGAGAAAATGTTCCAGGACTTCTGCACGAGGGTGGCACGAAAACTCCGGCGGCTCGGGATTGCACGGACGGTTGCAACCCGGGTGTCGCACATGTTTTACGTATACATGATCGCCTTGTGCGGCCTTATGGGGATCATTTTTGAAATCCCTGAAGAATTGTTCGAGCCAGTTGCTTGTGCCGGGGTAATGGGTATGGATGCGGACGCCCGGTGTGAAGTGTCCTTTTTGTCCGCAAATATTGCTATACGTCGATAAATACCGGTCCGGGTGCTGGTATTTTCCGGTACTGTTTGGCATGAGATAATTTTGGGTATACAGCTTCGCCATTTTGTCTCGTGACAGGAACGGAAAGACTGAGAGGAAGGTTCGCCTTTCCGGACCGGTGGCAGGATTTTTCCAGGCAGCACAGGCTGTCCCGCGACGTACTGGGGGTGCGAACAGGAAATTAAAAAAAAAGTGATTGAAATGGAAGTTTCAGCAGAATATCACAACAATGCAGCCAATGCAACCGGATCGAAAGGGATGACCGGTGCGGATGGAATGGATGGAGAACACAAAAAAATTACGGCGCCGGCAGAAAGGCCGTTTTGTAAAAATGAAAAACGACCGGTCCGGCGCCGAAAGGATATGAGGATTTTGGCCCGGCATTTCTCAACGGTCGGCGTCCGGACACGGACTATCAAACGGGAATTACGGACAGATCCGGCGATTATGTGCCGAAATACCGAAAGGGGGAGATCATGACGAAGGGGCGACATCCCGAACTGGGAAGGAAACTTGCGGTAACGGCCGCATCCCAGCGTGGCCGGGTCCATATAATTGATCAGGGAAAAGACCGGGTGCTGGATATCCTGATCACAACAAGCAGCCAGGTAATCCTTGTGACTGTCGGGAGATCGGAGCATATTAGCGAGCCGGTTCAGAAAATTGAAGAGGAATATCGTGAATCCGTCTGTCGGATCAGGACTATTCCTGATGGCGGGCCGGTATGTCGGGAGCTCTGGCTCTATTCACGGTACAAGACACTCCGGTTTTTCCGGATTGTAAATCACGGCATTATCGAACTTTCCGCTGATGGGAACCCGCTTACCACGGCGCCTGAAAATGCCGGGATGATCCATATGGATATCCCGGAAATATCCTCCCAGAGTGCGTGAAGGGGCCGGGAGAATCTGGGCCTGTTTTGTGCTCCGATTCCCTGTTTTTCCCATCCCGACAACAGGAATTCACAAAAAACCAACAGGAAATGGTGATTTTTGGGTAATTTTCACGTCGTAGAATAAAATACTGAATTGGCACGAATTGGACAGTGGATAATTTTTGTGACAAGCGATTGCAGATAGATCCGCCAGAACCCGGATAATGGGCTTTTGTGGCCATCAGACAGATCGCACGTCGGAGGGATTTTGGTCAGAAACGGTTCAATTTTAACCCGGAAAATTCAGGGAGTCCAGAGAGTCTCCAGCCACTGCCAGACCTTCAAAGAAAACGGAGCCTTAATTGAGCCCGGATTCCCTATTTTTCCCATCCCGACAACAGGAATTCACGAAAAACCAACAGGAAATGAGGGTTTTCGAGTATTTTTCACGTCGTAGGATAAAATATTGAATTGGCACGAATTGGGAGGCGGATCTTTTACCAGATGAACATGTGGACGTGAAAATGAAAGAATGCGGATATAGGCATCATACCCTCATACATTCCTGACAACTACTTTGGGGATTCTCTTTCGCGTTTTTTCTCTTCGCGGAGGATCTTTACAATCTCCTTTTCCAGTTCCGGCAACTTTCCGGAGATAATTCCCCAGAGTATTTCGTAATCGATCCGGAAATACCCGTGTGCGATGATGTCCCTGAACCCGGCAACCTGTTTCCATGCAACGGCAGGATACCGGTTCCTGAGATCGTCCGGCAGGTTCTTTGTCGCCTCACCGATTATTTCAAAATTCCGGATCACCGCATCCTGCGTGCGTTGATCCTTAAGAAATTCATGATAGGTCATCCCTTCGGTGTATTCCAGGATCTTTCCCGCCGCTTCCCGGATATCTTCCAGGAAGTGGAGGTATGATCTATGCATAGACGACCTCACCGAGAATATAGGACTTGAGTCGCTTCTTGATCGCGCCTTTCATCACGAGATCAACTTTACGGCCGAAGAGATCTTCGAGATAGAATTTGCAATTGATGTAGTTATCGAATGTCTTTTTGCCCTTCCGGAATGTGATTAGCACATCCACGTCGCTGTCCGGCCGTTCCTCTCCGCGTATAAAAGAGCCGAATATGCCAATGGTTGCAACCCCGAACCGTTTCTTTATTTCCGGTTCATGTTCCCGAAGAATGGCAAGTACGTCCATACCGCAATTCAATATATAAATTGACGGACTTTAAAAGAGTGTGGCCTTCTTATCTTTTAGCCTGAATTTTCATAAAGACAGGTAATTCCTCATCATTCATCGGTTTCCCGGCCCCCCGTGACCCCATAAGATAAAAAAAAGAATATCCTGCCAGCCTATTCAAGATCCTGACGCTGGTTGATCTTTGCGGCCATGATAAAATCATTTAATGTGAGGCCGCCGGCCGGGTAGGTGTAATATCCCACGTCCACAAATTTTCCCTCGCGGAGAGCAAGGTCCGGGATGTGGCCTTCTTCTTTGGACATGACAAGGACATCGTTTAAGAATTCAATTGACTTCTCGCTGTCCAAAAACGTGAATGTGCGTTTCAGGTGCCCGTTGTCAAGCACCCATCCCGGCACTTCCTTTAACAGCTCGACCGTGTCCCTCCGGGTGATCGGCGGCGAACCGGGTTTATATGTTGAACATTTCTTTTGTGCGAGTTCCATGGTTATCTTGTCAGCATCAATACCAAAAAAGGTTTTTCAAAAAAAGGTAAGAAAATTTGTCCGCTTAACCGGCCGGGGCCGGCTCCTGCGGTACAGGCGGTTCTTTTTCCCCGTACTGTTTCTGGAGCACCACCATCACCACAAGCGAGACCGGCAGGGCAATGACCAGCGGATCGATCACCGCCCACGGGAATCCCAAAAGTGATGCTTTCCCGAAAAGCGCCTGGCAGATCCCGAGCGGTTTTGCCTCGGCCGTATGGACAAATGCCGTCCAGAAAAACCAGATGACAGCGCCGGAGAGCATACTTGCAATTGCAGCTTTTGTTGACGGCCGTTTCACGTATACCCCGATGGCAAACGCCGGGAGGAACGCTGCGGCACACAGGCCCATGAACATTGCCGTCGCCCGGGCGATGATCGAGATGGGAAGCACGAAAGCTATGAGCGTCGAGAAAACCATCATCACGATAATGCCGTACTGGTTATTCCGCTTCGAGAGAGCGCACTCTTTTCCCCGCCCCCACAGATCGCAGACAAGCGCCGTACCCATCGCATGGTACAGCGACGAGAGTGTTGACATCGCAGCGGCAAGGAGCGTGAGCATGAAGAGAGCGACAAAGAAATCCGGCATCGCTGCGTTGATGAACACCGGCATGATCGAGTCTATGTTTCCCCCCGCCGCATCAATCGCAATCTTTCCCATATTCTCGTAGAAGTAAACATTCGTGAGCGCCCCGACCGTGAACGCAACGCCGGTCATCATCAGGATAAAGATCCCTCCCATTACTACTGCCCGGTTGAGCGACCGGTCGTCCTTTGCGGTCATGAACCGGACGACGAGCTGCGGCTGGGCGAGCACTCCTATCCCGACACCGAGCACAATCGTCGTGACAAGCGTGTACCAGATCGGCGAGCCGAGTGTTGGCATCGATGTCCACCCGGTCATTCCCTGGCTTGCGAGAGTAGATGGCACAAGGTCTGCCATTTTTGTCAGTGCTGTATTACCGGCAGTCACTCCACCTACGAGCATATACGTGAGCACGAGCAGGACCGTCATTCCTATGAACATAATAGTCCCTTGGAAGGCGTCAGTATACATGACCGCGATAAGCCCGCCGAAGATCACGTAGACTGCGGTAATGACAGCAAAGATCAAAAGCGAACTCGCGTAGCTGATCCCAAGTGTCGGCTCGATGAACCGGGCACCGCCGATCAGGATCGCCGCTGTGTAGAGCGGCATGGAGACGACGATGATAAACCCGCTGATGTACTGGAGGAGCGGGGAGCGGTATATCTTGCACATCAGGTCCGGGAATGTAACGGCCGAAAGGCGCTGCCCGATCTCCCGTGTCTTTTTCCCGAAGAATACGAACGCGAGCAGGATGCCGACACCGATGTTTAAGACCGTGAGCCAGATAAGGCCCATCCCGAGGTTTGCCGCCTGTCCCCCGAAGCCGACAATCGCGGAGGTAGAAATAAATGTCGCACCATAGGAGAGTGCGATGATAACCGGGTGGCTGCTCCGGCCGGCGACAAGATAATCGTCAGCGCTTTTTGTCTTTTTGTAACCGATATAACCGATCACAAGGGTTGCCGCAAGGTAGATGACGACAAGAGCTGCCATCGTGAAGGTGTCAACTGCCATCGTTTGCGCCTCCCTTGTTCCAGTTCAAAAGACCGTATACGATACACGCCAGCGTAAAACCGATGGCAAGACCATAGCCAAGCACTATCTGAGGATCAGGAATCCCGAACACAAGCATGATAAAACCTCGAAGGTATCTTTTCGGGCTACACCAATACGCGGGGAACCTTAACGGAAAGGTCCCCTACCTAAAACCGAAATAGAAGAAAAACCGGGCTGCGACACGAGAAAATGACAAATCATGTTGCGCCGGCATGGTGTTCCCGGAATTTTCTATTTATATATTAGTATATAATAATTTTCATTAACCTGCTGCCCGTGAGGGCATACCCCCCGCCCCAAAAGGCCATAACCCGCCGGGCACCATGGAGTAGTACGAAGAATCAATCAGTATTTTCGGATCTTCACGAGTCATTGCAGGCAGTGCTTGCCGAACGACTGGGCTGGCAGGAGCTCCGCGAAGTGCAGGAGCAGGCCTACATGGCAGTACGCGATGGAAACGACATGCTGGTTCTTGCCCCGACTGCGGGTGGAAAGTCCGAGGCCGCCCTGATCCCGGTCGTTGACAATCTCCTGAAATCCGGTACAAAAGGCGTCGCGTGCCTGTATCTCTCGCCATTAAAGGCGCTCATCAACGATCAGGAAGAACGCGTTGCTGCATTCTGCCGGCCCACAGGTCTTTCGGTTGCAAAGTGGCATGGCGATGTTCCGAAAGGTAACCGGGGCTGGGATGCGGACGAAGCTCCGCAGTTCCTGCTGATCACTCCCGAATCGCTCGAAGTGCTCCTCCACGAAAAGGGACACCGGGGCGATCTCGCAAACCTGAGGTATGTCATTATTGACGAACTGCATGCTTTTGTCGAAACGGAACGGGGAGTCCACGTGAAGGTACTCCTCGACCGGCTCGACAAAATTGCCCGGGCGCCGCTCCAGCGGATTGGGCTGTCGGCAACAGTCGGCAACCCGGAGGAGATCCTCGAATGGCTTTCGGCTGGTAGTCATCCCCGCCGGCTCGTATCAGTCCCTGCACCGGCAACGGCCAAAAAGTTCCGGTTTGTCCTTGAGCCAAATCCCGGACGGAGGATCTCCGCACTCGCGAGGCTTGTTGCCAATAAAAAAGCGCTTGTCTTTGTCAACAGCCGGAGCTTGGCGGAAACAATCGTTTCCGAAGCGGCCGGCCGGATAAAGAACCTGCATATCCACCACTCATCGGTCCCACCGGCGAAGAAAAAACAGGCTGAGGAAGCATTCCACAGCGGGGAAGGAGCGTGTATCATCTGTACAAGCACGCTTGAACTTGGGATCGATATCGGCGATCTTGACATCGTGGTGCAGGTCGGCCCGCCGGATTCGGTCTCGTCGTTTTTACAGCGGATGGGCCGGAGCGGCCGGAGGAAACAGGCAGCATATGTCGCGTGGCTCCTTTCCGATCCCAATGAGATCCTGACCAGCTGTGCGGTGATCGAATGCGCCATGGAAAAACGGGTCGAACCACTTGTGCCGCAGGAAATCCCCTGTAACGTGCTTGTCCAGCAGATCTTTCTTTTTGTCATTTCCGCGTCACGGGCCGGCCGGAACACGGTCGTAAGGGAACTACGGGCGTTCCCTGCATTTGCTCATTTCTCGCAAAAAGACATTGACCGGGTCCTCGATTATCTGGTATCAGCCGGCTTTCTTGTCGCAGACGGCGGGATGCTGATGCCGGGCCCGGAGATGGAACGGGCGTTTGGCCGGTCGAATTACAAAGACCTGTACTCGGTGATCAGCGGAGGGAGCGAGTACCGGGCGGTGACCCCGGAGGGAGAGGAGGTTGGCAGCCTTGATGCCCGGTTTGCAAACCGTTCCAATCCGGGGAACTTTACTCTTGGCGGCGAAACGTGGTCCGTGGTCAAATGCGACGACAGCCACAACCTTGTGGTTGTTGTGCCGGGCGCCCATGGCGGGGCAAGGTCGCGGGTTTTCTGGACGGCGGGAGAAGAGGCAGCCATGTCCCCGGTGATCTGCAACGCGGTGCAGCGTATTGTCGCCCGGGGCGGGACTGTCCTGCCACTCGGGGAAACAGAAAATGAAGCCCTTGCCACAGCGCTCCATAACCTCCCGGAGGGAATTGGTGAGCGGGGCATCTTTGTCCACGAAGAGAAGAGAAACGGCAGGAAGGAGGTGGTCGCGTACTCCTTTGCCGGCAGCCGGTTTAACCGGGTACTGGCGCATATCGTAAAAGGCCTGCTCGGGCGGGTGGAAGTCAGGTATGATGATTATCGCGTGCGGGTTACGCGTGCCGGAAAGACCGGGGCTGCCGAAAAGGTGGCTTGCGCGATCAGGGAGATCCCCGGACATTCACTGGACGAGATTGCATTTTTCCTCCCTCCTGTGCCAACCGTGTCATGGAAATTTGCTGTGGCAATCCCTCCGGGGGATTTCCGGGCGATGGTACTTGCGGATTATTACCATGCCGGTGATATTCTACATGCTGTTGCAAAAATGCCGGTGAATAATCTTCCGAAAAACGAAACCGGCGCAACCGGCATGAATGAAGAAAATAAGATTCCGGCCGATTCGGAGGATGAGGATTAGTCCGGATCATCGGATCGTTAAAAAAGCAGGGCGGCACATATCCTGTACAAACATTGTGGAGGGCATCTTTCGTGAAACGAATTCTTCTTCTCTCTATTGCGGTTGTTTTTATCCTGCTCATTGCAGGATGCACGCAGAGCACAGGGCAGAAAGAGCCGGTTGCCACTGCAACACAGACACCGGCACCAACATCGCCTACCTACACGTATGCAAAAGTGACGACTGTACCGACAACGGTCGCTTCAGTTACAGATAACACCATCGTCATTTCGAGCAGCGGATTTTCCCAGCCGCAGATCACGGTAAAGGAAGGCTCGATTGTGCGGTGGGTTAACAAGGACAAGGCTATTCATTCCGTTGTTTTTGAGACTGAGGCAAAGATCAACCCGTCCGGTGTGATGTCCAACAGCCAGTCATTCTCCGTGAAATTTTATGAGGCAGGCACCTACCCGTACCACTGCGGAGTCCATCCTGAGGTTACCGGGACTGTTATTGTGACGCGGTGAGACTGCGGGACAAACCTCTTTTTCTTTATCTGTTTTTGGTCAGGAACCGGTAAAACAAATCCCGGTCGATCAAGGCAGGAGTTTTTTAATAAGGAAAAAAGAGTCCGGGCGGTTAAAATCCGGAAACCCGGATAACTGCACCGACAACGATTCCAAACATGGAAGAGGATGCCGACATCAGGCCGAGCAGGAAATACCCGCACCCGGTACCGATTTTCAATGGTATATACGTGCGGTTGATGTTGAGGCGCCGTACTGTACGGAAAGGTTTAACCTCGTCAGAGATCTTTGGTTTGTTCTTTTTGATCCGGAGCATGGATTTTCACCTTCTGGGATCGGCTATGAGATTATAACTACCGTACTAAATATTGTATGTTGTATTATACTACGGAAATGTAATATTTAGAATTTTTGAATTGCTACACAGGCAAATAAATGTAATTTAAGGCATTACTCTCTCATTAAGGAATATAAATAACTATTTTTTTCAGGTTTTACGACTAGGGACCGTAAAAACCCGGGATTAATCTCCAAAAAAAGAGCGTATCAATATAATGGCTGAACAGGATCAATTTTACCCGCAATGGTCCGTGATACAGAAAGGACTGCCCCTGTTGCCGGTTGGAAACTGATCGAAAATTTCGTAGAGGGTATTGCGGTAGCAGGTAGGCCAATTACAAGAACCATCTGGGCATCTGGTTCAAGTACTGCACCCGCCGTCAGGTTATTGGTTTTTTCTGCAATACACCATTCCTGTGCAGTCCCTGAGCCGCCATTCATCGCATTCGTGCAGGCTCCACTGTTATCGCCAGAAACACCCCCATATGTCAGATTTGCATTGTGCCCGCCGTTATTATCATTATAGGATATTACCATCGACCCCACATCGACAGGTGTTCCTCCCGCAGTAAGGGCGATTGTAATATTGACATGTCTGAGATAAGTCAGGTCTTTTGGATCTGCAATGCCATAGACATTTCCGACAATTTCTATGCTGGAACTTGCCTGCTGAAAGCCTGACTGGAGTGTTGCCATGGCGGTTTGGGATGTGAAAAAACCCGTTCCAAGTACTACGTATGAAAATACTGCTGCGATGACTACAAAGGCGATAAGTACTATAGCTGCCTCAAGACCAGTAAATGCCCGTTCGTTTGTCAAAGACTTTTCCTTCTGTTTTTTGTCCAGTCATTTTACTGTAGTATCCCGGTTAAATATTATTCAGAAAATTCTTGCGGACAGGGATCCCCGTCTGATTGTTTCAGGGCTGTTATAAATATTCAGCGTATTTTGTCCGGTAGGTATTTTATCTCTCCGGAAACTCCTTTAGCATATCGATCATGATATCGGGATCGATTTTTGGTTTTAATTACCCGATCAAAAATGTGACGCCAATACTTCGGGACCTCATGCTTGTGAAAATAAAACCTCTATAACTCAAGGTATATCAAAACAGATTTGAACTTTCGTGAATACGCCGAGGGGGAGATTTGAACTCCCGAGGCGCGGAGCGCCAGTAGCTTTCGAGGCTACCGCCTTCCCGGGCTAGACTACCTCGGCACCCGGTTCTCTAGATTTTCTTTGCGATTCCACTAATAGTTATCCCTTTTTTGTTATCATACAAGGAAGCCTGGCAACATCAAAAGAGCCGGACAAAAACAAAATCGAATCCTGATCTGAACTGGTAAAAAAGGATGAATGGTATTGTTGCAGGATTATGCCATGGGCGGCATGCCGCCTGCCGGGCCTTTGGACTGCGTGATCATCATGTCATCGACACGGATAAGCATGATTGCAGTCTCGGATGCACTTGAAATCGACTGGCGCTTTGACCGGAGAGGTTCGAGGACTCCGTCCGCATGCATATCGACAATCTGGCCGTTGTAGACATTGAGCCCGGCCGTCTTCTTGCCCTTTGCATGGGCGTTCTTGAGCTCGACGAGCTTGTCGATCGGGTTGTATCCCGAGTTCTCTGCAAGGGTGCGGGGGATGGTCTCGAAAGCTGCTGCATATCCTTCGATAGCAAGCTGGACCCGGCCTCCGACAGTCTCGGCATAGTCCCGGATCTTCATTAAAAGTTCAGTCTCAACAGCGCCGCCGCCAACAACATAAGTGCCGTCTTCAATTGCGTCCATCACGACACGGGTGCCGTCAACAACTGCCCGCTCAAGTTCGTCGAGGAGATAGTCGCTTGTGCCCCGGAGGAGGATGGTCGTCGCCTTGGGGTTCTTGCAACCGGAGATCTTTGTGATATCGATATCGTTGTCTTCCTCGACAATTTCTGCATGGCCGAGGTCTTTATCCGTCAGGTCTTCGGGTTTGTTCACAATGTTTGCATTCAGTGACCGTGCGGCGTACTTGAGGTCCTTTTCCGGCACGTCTTCAATTGCATAAATGCCGTTCTTTGCGAGGAAGAACTGGACCGGGTCAGCGATGCCTTTCTGGCAGAGCACTACGTTTGCCCCGGCGTCAGTGATCGCATCGGCGAGTTTCTTTAAGGTCTCCCGCTCCTGCTCGGAGAATGCTGCAACCTGTTCAGCCGTTGTGATCTTGATCTTTGCCTTCATCTGCGTCTTTGTGATCTCCATCGGTGTCGCAATGAGTGCAATCTTTGCCTTCTCGATCCTCTTTGGCATGCCTTCGCTGATACGCTTCTTGTCGATCACGATGCCCTTGATAAGTTCGGCGTCATCCATTGACTGGCCTTTCTGCTTCTTGATCATTACATCGTCTTCATCGGCAACGTACTTCCCGTTGACCTTTTCCGCGATGGTCATGACAGCGTCAACAATGATGCCGTCCAGTTTTCCTTTGACCGATTCAATTGACTTGCCGGTGATCGCGGTGTCGGCGACCTTGAGAAGGGTCTTCCTGTCTTTCGGGTCGACTTTGAAGGAGAGGGAATCTGTAATCTCAAGGGCTTTTTCCATTCCGAGCCGGTATCCCTGGGCGATCACGGTCGGGTGGATGCCCTGTTCGAGCAGGCGTTCTGCCTGTTCCATCAGTGAACCGGCGATGACGACTGCGGTCGTTGTCCCGTCCCCGACTTCGTCATCCTGGGTCTTTGCGACCTCAATGACCATCTTTGCGCCAGGGTGCTGGACTGAAATTTCCTGTAAAATAGTCACGCCGTCATTGGTGATGACAATATCACCGGTTGAATCGACAAGCATCTTGTCCATGCCCCGGGGACCAAGCGTTGTCCGGACCGCACCGGCGATTGCCTTTGCGGCCATAATATTCGAGCGCTGGGCCTCCTTGCCCGTGTTACGCTCCACATTGTCTTTTAGGATGATAATTGGTTGACCAGATAACATAAGTGATCCTTCCGTGCTGTAAAAGGTGGAATTGAACTTCTATATAAATCAATTCCCTGAAGGTGCCGCAAAAAAATAAAATGATTAATCAATACGGGATATTTTGAAGAGCGAATATACCGGCACACCATCAATATCCTTTATGCCGCGCTTATCAAATATTACCCAAATCGCTGCCGGGACTGCGCCGTGTTTCTTTAAGTACCTGACCACTTCCCTCATCGTGTTGCCCGAAGTGATTACGTCATCAACGATAATGCATCGTTCATTTGCAACAGGGGCAAAGTTACCACTGATCGATCCGATCGGGTGATCGCTTGTGTTCTGCTTTGAAGGATGGTAGATCGCAAGCTGCGCTGATTCCTGCACCGAGATAATGGTTGCAAGCGGGATCCCTGAGAGGGCAATACCAACGATGACACCGGCTGCGGGTTGCGCCGGGTCTTTCTGTGCAGTATAATACCGGTTCAGCAGCATACGGGATATCTCATCCAGGAGGAGGGACTGGCTGCTCACTGCTGTCCAGTCAATATGCACGTCCTTTGGTGCAGCCGTCCCTCCTTTTGCCTGCGTTAAAAGCCAGGTCACGGTTTCCATGGAAAGCGAGAGCTCATCTGCTATCTGGCCGGGGCTGTGCCCTTCTGATAACAGGACTTTTGCCCGTGCGATCAGTTCATCAAGGGAAGACATGGAAAAAAAGATTTGTGGTAATCTATTTAAGTTTTCTTTTAATATCGGAGCCGCAGACCGGGCATTCCCCGTCGGTTTTAAAATACCTGCCACAGCCGCTGCACCGGTATTTCCAGGTGATCTTTTTTGCCGCCCGCTGCTGGAGCGGCTGTACAGTAATTCCTAATACGGCTGCCACATTCTGTATTGCAAAATCGTCCGTGAAGATGGTGGCACCAAGTTCACCGGCAAGGGCGAGGACATCACAATCGGTTTTGGAAATTACCGGAAGGTCCCCGGATTTTCGTGCAGCTTCTTTTACCCGGTCAATTTCGTCTGACTCAGGAGACCGGACAATAAGCCCTGCAGCAATGAGCAGGTCGTACCGGCACTTGCTTTTCAGGTCAACAAGTTCTGCGACTACTGACGGTGTCGTGTAGCACTCACCGGTCACCGGGTAATCGGTAAAAAAAACAGTGGAATCAAGGACGCATTTCATGTTTATCATGGAGTAATCCCGGTTGAGCTGTCCACTCCCAAACAGTCAGCCCCGCAATGCAGTCGCGATTGTATCGGCAGCGGTGATCCTGCTGAATCCCCGCTCGATGGTATCGCTACAGAACACTTCCCGGATCCCGCCTGATTTCAGGTGCACGTACGCACCGCCAATCAGCACACCATGGACGCACGCCGCGTAAACGTCTTTTGCGCCCTGCTGGTACAGCATCCCGGCTGCGGTTGCAATTGTCCCGCCGGTTGAAATGATATCGTCGACGATCACAACGGAACGGGACGCAGAAGAAAGTTTCTTTGGCGCCATCTTCACTTCGACCCCGGAGAGGCGGGTCTTTTCAAGGTGATCATAGTCCCACCCACCCACGGATGCCACTCCCTCTGCAAAAGCAAGTGCACCGTCATCCGGAGCAAGGATCAGGGGATCGGACAGGTCAAGGGTTTTCAGATAAGCGCCCATGTCCTTTGCAAGCGAGAGGTTGGTTGTCGGCACATTGAAATATTTCAGCACGTCAGGTTCGTGAATATTGACCGTGATGCAGTCCCTGACACCTTTTCCGAAGAGACGGGCGACTGCCCGGGCACTGATCGGTTCCCCGTCCTTGAACTTCTTGTCCTGGCGGGCATACCCCATGTAGGGAAGAATGAGATGGTTATCTGATCCTTCGCAGGCATCTATTAAAAGAAGCAGCTGGACGAGCGCATCACTGTCTGGGGTACTCCCGACAATGACCATCTCGTCATCAAGCTCACCGGCAGCAAGGTACAACTCGCCGTCAGGAAACTTCGAAAATTTCACATCAACGATTGAAGTATTCAGTGCCCTTGCAATACGGGCGGCAAGAACCTGGGATTTTTCCGTGCTGATAACTTTCATGATAATGTACCTGTCCCTTCGTGAATGACGAGGGTGCACCTACCCTGCCTTACTATTACACCTGCATGTTGTATTATTTTTGCATATCCTGCGCGGTGTCACTGAATTAATGGCATCAGTATAAATTTGCCATCGCTACAAAGTACTTAAACTATCGTGCGCCAAATTATATGGCTACTCGAATAGTGAAAAGAGGTCTACTTTTAAATGGATAACCCGGAACCAGCAATATCAAAGCGTGACGAGGCAGTCCCTGAAGTCCCGCAGCCGGAGCCTGCAGATTCCGCAGCAGCATCGCCCCAGCCGGATACCACGGGAGAGACCGCAAAAGTTGTCGAAGGTGCCTCCTCCCAGATTGAGGTTCCGGCAAAGCTCATCGACCAGGTAATCGGCCAGGAGCGCGCGGTTGAAGTGATCAGGAAAGCCGCGATCCAGCGCCGGCATGTCATGATGATCGGCAGCCCGGGTACCGGAAAGTCCATGCTTGCAAAAGCGATGGCCGAGCTCCTGCCAAAAGAGGAACTTCTCGATATTCTCGTGTACCCGAACTCAGACGACCCGAACAACCCGATTATCCGGACGGTTGCCGCAGGCCGGGGCAAACAGATTGTTGCAGCCCACAAGGCCGAGGCCAAGAAAAAGATCCAGTTCAGGAACACCCTCCTCCTGATCCTTGTCATCGGTATCATCGGGTATGCGTTTATCACGTACCAGTGGCTGATGGGTATCATTGCAGCCGCGTTTGTTTTCATGGCGCTGCGGTATACCACTCCCCGCGAAGAAGCGATGGTGCCAAAGCTCCTTGTCTCAAACGACACGAAAAAAGCGGCGCCTTTCATTGATGCTACCGGTTCTCACGCAGGCGCACTCCTTGGGGATGTCCGGCACGACCCGTTCCAGAGCGGGGGATTAGAGACCCCGGCTCACGACCGCGTGGAAGGGGGGGCCATCCACCGCTCGAACGGCGGCGTACTATTCATCGATGAAATCAATACTCTCGATCCTCACTCCCAGCAGAACCTTCTCACCGCGTTGCAGGAAGGGGAATTCCCGATCACCGGCCAGAGCGAGCGTTCCAGCGGGGCGATGGTAAGGACCGAACCGGTCCCGTGCCGGTTCGTGATGGTTGCGGCAGGTAACCTCGATGCGATCCAGGGGATGCACCCGGCGCTCCGGTCCCGTATCCGCGGTTACGGGTACGAGGTCTACATGGCAGAAAGCATGGAAGACACTCCCGAGAACCGCGAGAAGTATGTCCGGTTCATTGCACAGGAAGTCAAAAACGACGGGAAGATCCCACATTTCGACAAGGGCGCAATTGACGAAGTCCTCCGCGAGGCCCGCAGGCGTTCGAACCGCAAGGGCCACCTGACCTTAAAGCTTCGTGACATGGGCGGGCTTATCCGTGTCGCTGGTGATATTGCCCGGCAGGAAGGGGCAACCCTTACAACCGCAGCACACGTAATCACAGCAAAGTCCACTGCACGGACAATCGAGGATCAGGTCTCAGATGAATACATCCGCAGGAGTCGCGAATACGAACTTACGGTTATCGAAGGCACCCGGATTGGCCGGGTCAACGGGCTTGCGGTTATGGGTACCGATTCAGGATCGGTGCTCCCGATCATGGCCGAAGTTACTCCTGCACAGGGTGCGAGTGGTTCGGTGATTGCAACCGGTATGCTAAAAGAGATCGCACAGGAATCGATCAAGAACGTCAGTGCAATTCTCAAGAAATTTACCGGCAAGGATGTCAAGAATATCGATATCCACGTCCAGTTCATTGGGACATATGGCGGTGTCGAAGGCGACTCGGCTTCAATCAGCGTCGCGACAGCCGTTATCAGCGCAATTGAAGGCATCCCGGTCCGGCAGGATGTTGCAATGACCGGGTCGCTTTCTGTCAGGGGCGACGTGCTCCCTGTTGGTGGTGTGACCTTCAAGATCGAGGCGGCAGCAAAGGCCGGGATAAAAACCGTGCTCATCCCCCGGACAAACATCAACGATGTGCTTATTGAAGAGAAATACAAGTCCCTCGTCACGATTATTCCGGTTGATACTATCGATGAAGTACTCAAACATGCGCTTGTCCCTGAGAATATGGAAGGGTTCCTTGCCAAGCTCCGGCAGATGGCGGTCCGGTCCACTTCGGTGTTTGGAGATTCCCCGGCAATCAAAAAGACAGCGGCATGAGCGAAAAACCCGGCATCCGGTATTATGACCTGCGGCAAACAAGCGGGCAGTCCACCCACATTGATGTGGACAATGGCGTCATAGAATCTGCCGGCACTACTTTTTACAACAAGGCTGTGATCCGGGTCCTTGGCCCCCGGGGATGGGGGATTCTCCAAATCGATAATTACTCCCCATTATCCGGTAAAAAATTCGATGAACTGTTAGCATCAGCGGAAAAGCTTGCACTGGTGCCTGATGACACAGTCAATCTCGGTGACGCACCCCGCACGATCCGGAAGGTCCCCGGGGTAAAAGAGGATTGCCGGAACGTGAGTATCGAAGAAAAGGCGAAACTGCTCCTTGCGGTTGAGAAGGCAGCAGACCAGCCGCTCGTGACAAGCCGGCGGGCAAACTATCTTGAAAGGATCGAGAATGTCACGTTCATGGACAGTTCCGGCAGCGAATACTCTTATGAAATCTGCCGGTCGGGATTTTCCGTGATGGCAGTCGCATCCCGTAACGGGACTGTCCAGATGGGATACGAACCGGACCACACTATCCACGGTTTCAATCTTCGGCACCGGGAGGACAAGGGCCATAAGGCAGCAGAGATGGCGGTCTCCCTCCTTGATGCCGGCATGGCAAAGGGAGGAAAGATGAACGCAGTCCTTGACCCGGAACTTGCAGGAGTCCTTGCGCACGAAGCCGTAGGCCACGCGAGTGAAGGTGACCTCATCGAAGAGGGAAACTCGGTCTTAAAAGGCAGGAGTGGCGAGAAAATCGGGAATGACATTCTCACGATTGTAGATGACCCGACTCTTCACGAATTCGGGTTTGAACCGGTCGATGCCGAAGGGATCGCAGTGGCAAGGACTGAAATCATCAGGGCCGGCCGTGTCAACGCATTTCTCCACAACCGTCAGACACTTGCCGCTGTGGGAAACGGTGTTGCCGGTCACGCCCGCGCAATGGCCGGGGAACCGCCGCTTGTCCGGATGAGCAACACGTTTATCGAGACCGGGGACGCGACAGACGATGAGATCTTTTCGGAATGTAAAAACGGGATCTTCCTTGCCGGTTCCCGGGGCGGACAGGTTGACCCCGGTCGGGGCGTGTTCCAGTTCAACGCCGAATACGGTTACCTGATCGAGAATGGCGAGAAAACCCGGATGGTGCGGGACGTCTCGCTTTCAGGAGAGATCTTATCCACGCTCCACGGGATTCTCCTGTGCGGGAAAAACCGGGTCATGCACTCGGGATATTGCGGGAAAGGCGGACAGAGCGTACCGGTGAGTGACGGTGCGCCGCTGGTATTCCTGCGCGACGCGGTGGTGGGTGGCAGTGGCTTGGATTGATGAACTCTTATTGGAAGGCGAAAAACGGGTTGACGAGCTTGAGGTCTACTCTTTTTCCGGAACTTCGACTTCTGCAGAATTAAAACAGCGCCGCGTGAGCCTCTGCACATCATCGGTCGAGACCGGCTTGTGCATCCGCACAATCGACAAGGGGAGGATTGGTTCATCGAGCACAAACAACCCAAAAGAATGGCGGGCCTGTCTTGACGCAGCCATTGCCGGGGGCCGGCTTGCAACCCCGCAGGAATGGAAAGGACTGCCGGACCCGGTTGTCCTCCCAAAAGAGGATCTTTCGTTCGATCCGACCGTTTCACCAGATCCGGAGATCACCCGGGACCTGTTGTCACAAATGCTGGAAGGGGCTTCTGAACACCCGGATGCAACGGTAACATCAGGAGGAGCGGGGATCGGGATCGGCGAAATTACCTTCGCAAACAGCCACGGCATCCGGTATTTGTCCCGGCAGTCTGAAGTTTCAGTATCTCTTGAAGCAATCAGCGGCCAGTCAACCGGGTATGAATTCGATCATGCTGTCTCACGCACGCTCGTGAACCCGGAAAAAGTCGGTGAACAGGCGACATTCCTCGCTGCCAGATCAGCCGGAGGGAAAGACATTCCTACAGGAGATTACAATGTTATTTTCTCCCCCATGGCATATGCAGACCTGATGAGCAATATTTTTGTCCCGGCGCTTTCCGGGCGAAATGTTCTGCAGAACCGTTCGAAACTTGCCGGCCGGATTGGCGAACAGGTATGTGCCCCATTGCTCTCGCTGTATGACGACCCCCACCGTAAAGGAGCGGAACGGAGCACGTGGTTTGATGCAGAAGGGACACCCACCCGGCGGCTCGATTTTGTGAAGGATGGCACCCTTGAGATGTTTGCCTATGATCTGAAGACCGCCTGCCGGGCTGGTACGGAATCAACCGGCAGTGCAATACGGGCCGGTTTTGGCGGACTTCCGGCGATTGGTCATCACAATTTTATCATCGACGGCAAACGCGAGGAGATTTTTGATGAACCGGCGGTTTACGTCCACAGCGTTGTCGGAGCACACACAGCAAATCCCATGAGCGGGGATTTCTCGGTCGAAATGTCCAACCCGTTCTGTGTAAAAGACGGCGCTCTTGCAGAGCCTATCCGGGGGGCAATGATCACGGGGAATTTTTTTGATCTCCAGAAACAGGTCGCAGCCCTTGGAAAAGAGAGCCGTGCTGTCGGATCATACATTCTGCCACCGGTAAAAATCAATAACGTCCGGATCATTGGCAAGTAACTATCACTTAACACGGGGTGAATTCCTTACCAGAACCGGTATCCATGACGGTAATCATTTAAACAAACGTGGTGAAGGTATCAGTACGAATTATTGATTGTTTCCCGTTTGAAAAGTTCAGGAAATCCGGAAACAATTTTTAAAAATAACTATGGATTAACCAAGGAACCGTGGAAATAAGCATGAGCGATCTCATTATTGCCGTCATTCTTATCGTTGCTATTCTTGCCATCGCGTATTACCTGATAAAAAAACTCGCGGTGCTTGTCATAAACGCTGTTCTCGGCCTCATCTTTTTGTTTGTTTTAAACACGCTCCATGTCATGCAGTGGGTAGGCAAACCCGATCTCGGTTACAGCCTTGCAACGCTGATTATCTGCGGTGTCGGGGGGCTGCCGGGTGTCCTGGTGCTTATCCTGCTCGATATTCTCGGGATTACGATCTAAAACAAAACCTGGTTTTTTTTATTTTTCCCGCAAAGAAAAAAATCAGCCGTGAAGAAATCCGTTAATTAATTACAGGAATGCTCTTTTTATCACTGGTATGAACCGGACTTGCTCATATTCATTTCAGCACAGCATCCCCTGTTAATCTAATTCTCAATACAGGACACCCCCACCCAATACAGGTGTTGGAGGGGGTCTCATGCATTTCTTCAGAAAAAGAGAAGGGGGGGCAGGGGGTTACCCTTGATCCACCCTGCCCTGAAGGTCACCCCTTCCTTATGGCATGAAAGGAGACCCCCACCGCATGAACAGTTGGGTGGGGGTGGCCAGCATCTCTCCGGAAATGTAAGTAGGGGGGGGTGGGGGGGTCCCGGATTTTTTAAAGGAGGGGGCCACCCTCCCCAAATGGGGCGAGGGGCGGGAACAGGGAGGATGGCGTAAATAGGAAAAATTATGCACAAAGGTTTCCTGCAAGGCCAGTCCGTCAGGAAACTCCATTCCGGATGTTCGAAATAAAAAAGATGATCCGATATTGGAAGTTTTAGTTGCCGCCAACACGTTTGATGCGCTGGAGAGCTTCTTTGAGCCGGTCCATCGATGTTGCATACGAGAGCCGGATCCAGCCGGGTGCATAGAATGCACTACCCGGGGTCGCCGCAACGTGTCCCTCTTCCAGCCACTTTGTCGCGATTGCCATATCGTCGCCGGCCACTTTCACGAAGGCATAGAATGCGCCGTCGGCCGGTGCGGTCTTGTAACCCATCAGGTTGAGTTCAGAGATGACAAACTTCCGGCGCCGGTCAAACTCGGCACGCATCTCTTCGACACAGCGCTGGTCGCCATTGAGCGCCTCAACAGCACCCCACATCGCAAAAGTCGTCGCCTGAGATACCGAGTGCTGCTGTACCTTTGACATCTCTTTAATGATCGCGGCCGGGGCAACGGCGTACCCGAGCCGCCATCCGGTCATTGCATAAGCCTTTGAAAAACCATTGATGGTGATTGTCCGCTCTGCCATGTCCCCGATACCGGCAAGCGAGATGTGCTCTTTTCCGTATACCATTTTCTCGTAAATCTCGTCCGACATCGCGTAAAGATCGAAATCCTGGCAGAGATCGGCGACAAGTTTCATCGACTTTTTGTCAAACACCGCGCCGGATGGATTTGACGGTGAATTGATCACGATCATCTTGGTCCGGGCGTTGACCCGTTCAAGGATCGAGTCGTCCAGCTGGAAGGTATTCTGATTGACCGCGTGCTTTACGATCTTTCCGCCAGCCATCTGGACGCAGGGCTCGTAGGAGACCCATGCCGGGGTGAGGAGGAGCACTTCGTCCCCGGGATTTATGACAGCCTCCATCCCCTCATATATTGCGTCCTTCGCGCCGCAGGTAACAATTACTTGGCCGGGCGTGCAGGGGAACTTGTTCTCTTTTGTGATCTTGTCGCTGATTGCCGAGAGCAGTTCGGGAATGCCGTTACTTGGGGCGTAATGCGTCTCTCCCCGGTTTAAGGCATCGATACATGCATTTGTAATGTGTTTGGGGGTGTCGAAGTCAGGCTCGCCGATCGAGAGGCTGATGACATCGATGCCCTCCCTCTGCATCTTCTTTGCCCGGTTGGAGATCTCAATAGTCGCGGAGGGGGCGATCCCCGCTACTTTCTCCGACAGCGGTCTCATTGCAATCGTTTAACCAGTTTTACTGCCGATTCAACGGCACGCTTTGCGTAATCGATCCGCTCGTTTGCCTCAAGCCGGCTCATACCGGGCCCGGAGATGCCAAGGGTCACGGGTTTCCCGAACTCTAATGAAAGGTCGATAATCTTACGGGCTGCGTGCTGCACGACAATCTCATCGTGCTGGGTTGCCCCTTCAATTACACAGCCGACCGTGACAACGGCGTCAACTTTTCCAGCAGCAAGCATCTTTTTTATGGCAAGCGGCATGTCAAAAGCGCCCGGTACGTACAGGCAGTCGGTCACTTCTGCGCCGAGAAATGCGGCGTGCTCCCGCGCCTCGATCTCCATCATGTAGGTGATGTCACGGTTAAATTCCGCGACCACAAATCCCAGTTTTATCGGTTTTGTATCGCACATATCAGATCATCTCGTTTTTATCCTCATAAACCTGTAGCAGCCGTTCACCTGCGGGCCGGCCCGGCGTCCGCAAATCCCTGGCGCTGTCCGGTGCCGGCGTCCTTTGTTAGGGCTTCCGGGTGAAGGACAAGTTTTACCGCGTTTACCGCATGCTCACGGGTGCGCTGCCCGGCAAGCCACGCGAGTTCCGCATCATCCTTTGCCTCATCCTCGTGCACGAAGACCTCGATGATGTGGGTGTTTGTCATGAGCTGGCACATGATGAGCCCCTGCGATGCCTCGTGGGCGCAGAGCTTGTCCTTGTCCTTGCCGCCCGGCATACCGAGGGCCATGACGATGTCGCACCGGCGTTCTTCGATCAGTTTCTTGCAGGCGACCGGCAGGTCTTTTACACCCGGCACGGTCACTCGTTCAATCGCCACGCTCGCATGCTTTTTGAGCTCGTCTATGGCGATTGCTCCCATGTTGACGCGTGAGAAGGTGGTGTCAGCAACACCCACCTTCATCCCAGCACCTCAGCAGCGGCCTCGACACCGTCGCCTTTCACCTTGTAGCCGGCTTTTTTGAGGCCGTGCTGCGTTGCGGCAAGGGTTGCGAGGATCTCAGGAGCGCTCACGGCACCCATGGACCCGATACGGAAAATCTTACCCTTCAGGTGGTCCTGGCCGCCTGCGATGATGATGCCCATCTTCTTTATCGTTGCCCGGACATCATCGTCCTTTACGCCTTCCGGATATGAAACAGCGGTAACCGTGTTTGCATATTCATGCTTTGCATCGAGTTTCGGGAACAGGGAAAGTCCCCATGCCTGCGCGGCGGCCCTGACCGCCTTTGCCATCTTCTGGTGGCGGGCAATCCGGTTAGGAAGTCCTTCTTCTTCGATAATAAGGCAGGCTTCGCGGAGGGCAAGGAACAGCGGGACGGCCGGAGTGTAGGGAGTCTCCATCGGTTTTCCGGCTGCGCTCTTTTTGTACGCTGCAAGGTCGAGGTAGTACGGCGGGTTCTTGGTAATCCGCTCCCATGCCCGGTTGCTGACCGCGACTGCGGCAAGACCGGCCGGGGCGGCAAGACACTTCTGCGAGCCGACAATAGCGACATCGACGCCCCACTTGTCGGCTTCAAAAACATCGCCGCCAACCGAGGTGATACCGTCCATGATAAAGAGTGCATCGTGCTTGTGTGCCAGCTTCCCGACTTCTGCTGCCGGGTTCTTGATACCGGCCGAGGTCTCGTTGTGGACGAGCGTGACAATTTCTGCGCCCGCTTCGAGCTGTGCTTCAAGCGCTGCAAGGTCAAGCGGTGTGCCCCAATCAGACTTGATCTCGTGCGCCTTACCGTAGCGCTGGCTGATCTTATAGAGCCGTTCGCCGAATTTACCGTTTACAAAGCAGGCGATCTCCTTGTCCCTGCCGAAATTTGCAACAGCGGCTTCCATACCGGCAGTGCCGGACCCGCTGATCACAACGACATCGTTTGTTGTCCCGAATGCCGTCTTTAATACCCTGACGCAGTCTGCATATACAGCGCCAAATTCGGCGCTCCGGTGATTGATTGCCTGACGTGACATTGCAAACCTGACCCGTTCAGGCATCGGTACCGGGCCCGGAAGCATAAGGAGTGATTCTTTTTCCATGTCAATCTGCCAATAGTATATTTATAAAGACGGGATATAAGTTTGGATGGCGTTTTCATGGCAGACGTAAGTATCATCTGCGGTTCAGCATCCGATTCCGCGATTGCCGACAAGGCAAAGAAGGTCCTTGACGAACACAAGATCGCATGGGACTACCAGGTCATCTCTGCCCACCGGGACCCGGACAAGCTGGATGCGTATGT
>DAOQAA010000003.1:0-71334 GCA_035353675.1 Methanoregula sp.
TGGGCGACGACGGATCTGTCGGCCGTGGCAACCGGTGCAACGGGCTTATCACCCCTAACCGCCCGATGAGCATGGAAGCAACAAGCGGCAAGAACCCCATCAACCATATCGGCAAGATCTACAACCTCCTCTCGACCCAGATCGCACAGGAGTCTGTCAAAAAGGTTGACGGCATTGAAGAAATGTACGTCCGCCTGCTCTCCCAGATTGGAAAACCAATCGATCTCCCGCTTGTGGCAAGCGTCCAGGTACTGCCAAAGAAAGGCTACGCGTTAAAAGACATCAACAGCGAGATCAACGCAATTGTCGATGAGAATCTTGCAAACGTAACCAGCATCACAGAGAAGGTAATCCGTGGCGAACTCAAGACCTTCTAAAAAGAAGACAA
Source organism: Methanoregula sp. (assembly GCA_035353675.1). Taxonomy (GTDB): domain Archaea; phylum Halobacteriota; class Methanomicrobia; order Methanomicrobiales; family Methanospirillaceae; genus Methanoregula. Next base: position 389 of record DAOQAA010000003.1, read on the forward strand.
GCGATAAAAAGTCAACCGTCCCGGAAACGGGCAAAATACCCTCTTTTTCCGGCATGATCCGGCTCGCCATCCCCAACAAGGGGAGAATTGCTGCGCCGATCATGGACCTGATGGAAAAAAGCGGGCTTCACTTATCGGACGTTGCCGAGCGCCGGCTCATTGCCCGCACTCTTGACCCCCATGTTGAAGTTCTCTTTGCCCGGCCAATCGATATTCCGGAATATGTTGCAACCGGTGCAGCGGATCTTGGCATCACCGGCCATGACATGGTCGTTGAACGCGGGTCCGATGTCGAGGAACTCCTTGACCTCCAGATCGGGAAAGCCAAACTCGTGCTTGCGGTTCGTGACGAGGCGAAGATCTCTTCAGTCCACGATCTTAAAGGAGCAAAGATTGCGACTGAGTTTCCCACAATCACAAAGCAGTATTTTGCAAAACGGCATGTACCGGTCACGATTGTCCTTGTCGGCGGAGCCTGCGAAGCGACGCCACACCTCGGGATCGCTGATGCAATTGTCGACCTTTCGAGTTCCGGAAATACCTTAAAAACCAACCGGCTCCGGGTTCTCGACGACGTGCTGACAACATCAACTCATTTGATCGCAAACCATGAGTCACTTGAGGCAAAGCGGGAAAAGATTGACGAGATCCACCTTGCACTTGAAAGTGTTATACGGGCAAAGGGGCAGTGCTACCTGATGATGAACGTAAAACGGGCGTCGCTTGAAAAAGTGAAAGGCGTACTGCCCGGCCTTTCCGGACCAACGGTTATGGACGTTGCATCAACAGAAGACATGGTTGCAGTCCACGCTGTCGTAAACGAGGAACGGGTCTACGCGCTTATCAATGCCTTAAAACGGGCCGGCGCACGGGACATCCTTGTCATGTCAATCGAGCGGATGATCCGCTGATATATCATGAGAATTTTTCCGGCCGTTGACATTCTCGGGGGCAGATGTGTCCAGCTCGTGCAGGGCAAACGCGAGAGTGCAACCGCGTATGGCGATCCGCTTTCCTGTGCCCGCCGGTGGCTCGATGCCGGTGCCGATGCCCTGCATGTCGTGAACCTTGACGGTGCATTCGGGGAATCGGCAAAAAACGCTGACCTGATCCGGGCGCTCGTGAAAGATACCGGTGTGGAAATCGAACTTGGCGGAGGTATCCGTTCTGTTGAGGACGGAGGCCGCTGGCTCGAAACCGGGGTCAGCCGGATCATTCTTTCCACGCTTGCGATCAAGAAACCGGAAAGCATCCGCACCCTCGCGCAGGAATACGGCAGCGAACGGGTGATGGCCGGTGTCGATGCCCGGGGTGGCGAGGTTGCTATCCACGGCTGGCAGGAGACTGCCGGAGATTATATCGGGTGGGCAAAGACCTTTGAACAGCTCGGGGCAGGATATTTACTTTATACAAATGTCGATGTCGAAGGGCTTCAGAAGGGTATTGCTGCCGGCCCGGTGGAGCGCCTGATCGGCAGTATAAGTATCCCGGTCGTTGTTGCCGGTGGCGTATCCGGCCGGGCTGATGTCGCCGCACTGCGTAAAGCCGGGGCATACGGTGCGGTGCTCGGTTCGGCACTCTATAGCGGAAAGATTAACCTTTCAGAGGCACTAGAGGAATCTCGATGAGAAAAGTTTCAGTTTCACGAGAGACAAAAGAGACAACGATTACACTCACCCTCAATTTTGACGGCACCGGGAAGGTATCAGTTGAGACCGGAATCCCGTTCTTCGACCACATGCTTACCGGTTTTGCAAAGCACGGGGGGTTCGATCTCACCTGCAAAGCCACGGGCGATCTCGGTGTCGACTGCCACCACACTATCGAGGATGTCGGGATTGTTATTGGTGAAGCGGTAAAAAAGTCAATCGGCGATGGGAAGGGCATCAGCAGGTTTGCGCACGCGATCATTCCCATGGACGAATCCCTTGCGCAGGTGGCACTTGACTGCGGGGGACGCGGGTACCTGGTCTACAAGGGCACTTTCGGCAACAAGACACTGGGTAACATCCCCTCGGATCTCTTCGAGCACTTCTTCTATTCGCTCTGCATGCACGCAGGGATAACCGCTCACATCACGTTCTCCGGTAAAAACGATCACCACCAGTGCGAAGCGGCATTCAAGGCCTTTGGCATTGCACTGGGAAAAGCTATGGAAAAGAACGCAAAATCAAAAGGCGTCCCAAGCACAAAAGGGACATTCTGATCCAGTACAACCTTCGGGCAGAATGACAGAGGAGAAACTCCTCCCGCATTTTTGTTATACAACAAAACGGGTGATCATTAATGGGAATTTTCCGGTATGACAGTAAGTATTCCGCGCCGACAAAGGAGCAGCGCGAACGGTATATGAAAGGGGATTACGAAGAGCACAGTTTCGGGCCGGACAACGAGATCATGCTGATTGTCTACGATGATGCGGCGTATCTCAAGGATGACACAGATGGCACCCGGATCCTCTTTACCGGTGCAAAGGACAAGGCAAAAGTGTACGATGAGCTCAAACGCCTGATAGACGAGCATGGGCACAAAGAAGACGGCAGCCGGTCGTTTGTAAGCGGGCGGGAAATTTAAAAAAATATATTCCTGTTATCATTGTCAGGTCACATTTACGATATCCCTCTTGGGGGGATACCCCCCTCTTTTGCCAACACTGGGGGTGGGGGTAGGGCCCCTGTCTGCCCGGCTCAGGGGGTGACCCCCTCCTTGAAAAAATGTTGAGGGGGGGGTGGGGGTCACCCCCCCACTCATGTATTTTTGAGCGGCTGGAACTGTGGAAGGCGTCACTAAATTGTTACAGAGACGGTTTTCATATAAACTTCTGCATCCACACCGTATCGAACACGACACCGTTTTTCACAGCAACATTTTTGAACTGCCCGCAGTGCACAAAGCCGTTCTTTTCGTGGAACCGGATGCTCCCTTCGTTTAAAGAAGAGATACATGCGAGGATTACTGAAATTTCCTGGGATTTCCCCTCCTTTTCAAGCTGTTTCAACATTTGGGTGCCAAGCCCTTTCCCGGTACAGCCCGGCCGGACAAAATATGAGACCTCGGCCGTGCGTGAAAACGCCGGCATCATGTTATGGAAACGCAACAACCCAAAACCGGCAATTTTCCCATCCTGCTCTTTTGCGACAACCGACGGGTAATCTTTACATGCTGCAAGAAACAGGTTGAAAAATTCATACGGTACGGTCTGTGACGGGAATGCTGCAAAACTGTTCGCGATATAGTAGTTGAAAATATCGATTACTTCCGTTTCGTCTTCCGGCAAAAGTCTGCTGAATGAATAACCTGTCATGTATTATTCCTCCGGGAAATATCGCCCAACCAGTCAGATACGGAATATGTGTCTGATTTTAATAATTTTAAAAATATCCTGTTAAAGATAACCTGGCACAAACACCTTCCAGTGGTGCAGAAGAAAAAAGAGTTGATTAGTTGGACTTAGACGCGAGATCAACGTCTTCTTTCTTGATGGTCTTTCTTCCGGCGTGCTCAGCAAGCTTGTTTGCTTCCTTTGTGAGCTGGGCGATGTACTTCTCAGCCTTCACAACAAGTGCCTCAGCTGCATCGCTTCCTACTCTTTCGGCTCCGTTCTTCTTTGCAATCCGTACGACTGCGGCGATTGGTAAATCTGCCATTTTTCTTACCTCAAAAAGAAAGTCTCTTGGTATATATAAATACTTTTGGGAAAAATCCCCCATATTGCTTACTAAAACGATATTGGACAGCAGGAAGAACAGTACAGGCAAAACGCGCCACGTAATTTCGCAGAATATTTTTTATAACCATTAAATGCTCTGTTTTCAAAAACAGACCGCGTTATGCGATTAAAATTTATTCCAGCAATGATGCTGCGAGCATTAGCGCATTCGTGTAATCCGGTGAGGCGCGCGAGGTATCTACGAAAATTCTGTTGAGATTTACTACAAGTGCCCCATGTCCATGCCCGGCACCGAGAAATGCCAGCGTCCGGAAGACAAGGTTGCCGGATATCCCATCCGGCGCAATAATCATGCCGCAGGATTCAATCGCGTCCTCAATCAGGATCTCAAAATGTACCGCATTTCCAAGCTTTGCGACAAGTTCGGCATCTGCAATGCTCCGATCAACAATCGCATGCCGGCCGATATCCCCGAACCGGCCACCGGAAAGGACACCTGTTTTTTCCGGAAGCCCGAACCGGGCGGCAACATTCCGCCCTTTGCGGATCAGTTCAAGTTTATCCGCAACCGTCCAGCCTTCATCGATACCAACAGGAGCAAACAAAAATTTCTTCCCGTTTGCAGTCTCCAGGAGCGCTATCCTTTCAAGATGGTCAACTCCCGCAGCGTTTTTGAGCGCCTGGAGCGTCGCATTTGCAGGAAGTGAACCCCGGACAGCAGCATCGATTGCTCCGGACATAAGATCCAAAACAAGCGCTGACTCCGGAGAGTCTGATTCTGCCAGCCGTACCTTTGGATTGCCGGAAGGTCTTTTTACGGTGCCGGGCTTTGTGTAACAGATAATATCGCACGGGACATTTACCCGGCAGGCACTTTCAATGACCTTTTCTGCATCCTCACCAATGCCAATTCCGATTTTTTTTACTGCTGCCGGCATGGCGCCTCATCCGGGGGAAGACAGGTAATCCCGTTTGCGATGAAATCAAAGACTTCGGACTCGTTCCCGTCATACCGGACCCTGAGCCGGCGGGTGTTATCAACGGCACCGATAACCCGGGCGGTCATTCCCACGGCAGCAAAACGCCGGATAATCTCATCCGCATGGACATCCTTTGCGGTCAGGACAAAACCCATGCCGGGATACATTTTTACCCACTGCTCAAAAGTCATGTTGTTTGCCGCAAGATCCGGTTTTGGCACAAGGCCGAGATCAAGTTCTGCACCTTTGCCGCTCACTTCAAGAAGCATGCCGATTGTCCCGATAAGGCCGGGGTTGCTGATATCTTTTCCGGCGGTAACAAGGTGGTCCCGCCCGATCTCTTCCAGAAGCGCAATCTGGGCACGCACCTGTTCTGCGGATTTCATGGTTACCGAGTCCCAGTTAAGCGCACATGAGGGATGGACACGTCCGGTAAGATCGATTGCTGCGATAATACAGTCCCCGGCCTTTGCCGTGTTGGAATAGATGATTGAATCGAGCCGGGCGGCACCGAGAATCGAGACATCGATAACGCTGTAGGGCGCATCGGGATGAAGGTGCCCGCCGACAATCGGCACACCGAACTGGGCAGATGCGTCGTGCATCCCTTTGACTACCAGCTCGTGGGTGCGGGTGTTTTTGGGCATTGAAAAAACATCCACCATCGCAATCGGTTTTCCGCCCATCGCGGCAATATCGTGGATATTGACAAGGACTGAACAATAACCGGCCCAGTACGGATCGGCTTCCATGAGCCTGCTCCAGATGCCATCGGCCGCGAGGAGCAGCGCTTCACCGTTATGCTCAATAACTGCTGCATCCTCGCCAAACGAGGCAACAACATGGGGGGCTTCGATCCTCAGGGATTTTACCATCTCGCCGATGGCATGTTTTCGTTTAACTCCTTCATACTCCCTGACCACGTGCGCGATCTTTGAAGTGGAACAGTCAGTAGTAACCACGATGTCACCTGAAATATGCAGCAAAAGATAATTTGCTGTACGCTATTGTGGCCTCATCAGAGATAATTTATTTGATACGGGGTCGACTCCTGTAGTATGGAATGGGCAGAGAAGTACCGTCCGGAACACCTTGCGGATATCGTCGGCAATTCAACCGCAGTCCGCCAGATGGCGGACTGGGCCCGGACCTGGACTTCCAAATCAAAACCGCTCCTGCTGTACGGCAAGCCGGGGATAGGGAAGACTTCTGCTGCCTATGCGCTTGCCCGTGACATGAACTGGGACGTGATCGAGCTCAACGCGAGCGACCAGAGAACTGCCGCCGTGATCGAGAGGATTGCCGGTGCCGGCAGCGTCACTGCAAGCCTGACCGGGTCGTCACGGAAGCTTATTGTCATGGACGAGGCCGACAACCTGCACGGAACGGCTGATCGTGGCGGTGCAAAAGCAATTATCGAATGCATTAAAAATGCCCGCCAGCCCATGCTCCTCATTGCAAACGATCTCTACGGGCTTGCCCCGGAGCTCCGCCTGCGTTGCGAGCCGGTCCAGTTCAGGGCGCTGCCTGCCCGGTCGATTGCGCCACGGCTCAAATTCATCTGCGCAAACGAAAAGATTGCCTGTTCGGAATCGGCAGTCCACGAAATTGCAGAAAGTGCAAACGGGGACATGCGGGCGGCCGTGAACATGCTCTATGCCTCGGCTCTCGGCCGCGAATCGCTGGCGCAGGAACAGGTGCATACCTCCCAGAAAGATGAACGGGTCTCGATCTTTTCGCTTGTTTCGGCAGTATTTTCAAAGACTTCCGATGAAGACCTGATAAAATTATCATGGGATGCTGACGATACACCGGAAAATATTGAACAGTGGATTGAGGGGAACGTACATTTAATTGCGGATCCTGCCGCCATCGAACAGGCCTACCGCTCGCTTGCGCGTGCCGATGAATATATCGGGTATACCTACCGGCGCCAGTACCACACGCTCTGGCGTTATGCCACGGCAATGATGCTTCTTGGGGTTGCCGATGCCGCCGGGGGGAAAGGTATCCACGCACGTATCCTGCCTCCCGAACGCTGGCAGAAGATGTCCACGGCAAAAAAACAAAAGGCGATCCGGTATTCCGTGCTCTCTCGTCTTGCTTTTGCTATGCAGCTCCCCCAGACTACTCTTCGCGAAAAATACCTGGGCACCATTTCCCTCCTTGTGGAACATGACCCCGAAACATTTGCCCGCGAACTGGAGCTGGATGCTGACGGGCTCAATTTTTTCTTAAACGACCGGGCACGGTCACTGGAGATCGTAAAAGCCATAACAAAAAAAGAGCAGGAACAGGAACAGGAACAAAAGAAAAAAGCAAAAAAGACAAAAACAAGTCCGACCGGCACCGGGGAAAAGGAGACGGTTGCAGAGGCGCAGCCCAAACCGGCAGAGATACCGGTCGAAAAGCCGCAGGAAAAACAGGAGGCTGCACGGCCACCGGATGCGCCGGAGAAAAAAACTGTGGCCAACAATCAGTCAACACTGTTTGACGGGTTCTGACCGCGCCGGTAATAGCAGTGGAGAGGTACGCCGCAGTCGATAATCTTCCCCCCGTTCCCGTAGGATTCAAAACCGAGATGGTAGACCACAAGATCGCAGTCGAGTTTTTTTGCAAGCGCGATCATGGGGGGGATCATCTCTTCTGCCGGGCGGACGGCATACAGGACATCTGCGCCCTCGTAGCTGGAAATGTCGGGAGAGAAAATATCGTCGCGGGTAAATGACAGCCAGTCCGGCAGCTGGACGGGGTGAATATCCGTCGCACGCACGCGGATTCCCGCTTCATGGATGCATTGCGCGGCAGAGGGGTTTTTCCCTATGCCAATCTCGACGGGGTTGCGGTAGTGTGCCGCGATATATTCACCGACGCAGTGCTCAATATGTTTATACCCATCCATCCAATAGAAATGAGCGATGAGGCTCCATATTTTTTGGGATCAACTTGCTCCGGAAGGCCTCCAGCTGCCGGTCGGGCGGACGATCTCGGCGCTGACCGGGTTACCGGCTGATGTTGTTAACAACCCGGTGCGTATCATGGGGTTTGTGAACGCACGAAAACAGATCGACGCACAGGTACAGCTGGACCACCTGACGGCGTATAAACACCAGCACCGTATTCCGGATCCGGTCCTTCTTGTCGTTAGCCAGGACCTCTTTAACCCCGGCCATTCAGCCCTTTTTGGTCTTGCACGGGAATCCACAGGAACTGCCGTGATCTCAACGGCCCGTTTGTCAAACGAATATTACGGCTTGGACACAAATGACGATGACCTGATTGACCGGCTTACAAAAGAGGGGGCGCATGAAGTCGGCCATCTCATCGGACTTGCACACTGCCGCAACCATGAGTGTATAATGTTCTGCCCTGATACTCTCGATGAGCTGGACGGGAAAAAGAAATTATTCTGCGAGTCATGCCAGAAACAGATTGATGAAAAATTCATGCCGCAGATCGACCAGTTCTGATCTTTTATATTTGCCGGCGATACTGGATCGCCGCTCCAAGCATAATTATTCCACAATGATTATGAACGGGAAGATGCTACTTTTTCGCTAAAAGAAATACAATCAGGTAATTTTTCACGCCAAAAGGATCTGGAGCGGATATGTTCAAACGCGTTCTTGTAGCAACTGATTTTTCCCGTAATGCTGACCGGGTGCTCGAGTGTATCGGAGAAATCCCGGGGATGGAAGAGATAATTCTCCTGCACGTCTGTCCCACAGAAAAGAACAATACGGTTGATTCCCCCGCAAGGCTGCTTGAAGAAAAAGAACGTATCCTTGCCCCGCTGGGTATCCCGATAAGATCACTTGTTGTCCAGAGTGAATACGGGAATATCGCACGCGCAATTACAGAAACCGCGAACCGGGAACGGGCGTCACTGATTGTTACGGCAGCGAGAGGAAAAAGCCTGCTCCGCACGCTTGTGCTCGGCAGCGTCTCAAAAGGCGTGCTTGAGGCTAGCACAACCGATGTCCTTGTCCTGCACTTTCTTGGTGAAGATGCACCGGATAATGAAGTCCTTGAAAAATACTGCACGAATATTTTTTATAAGATCCTCTGCCCGGTTGACTTTTCAAAACCCACTGAAGACGTGCTTGCATTTTTGTCGGATCTCCCCCTTATCCGGGAGGTCACTCTCCTTCACGTACTGCCCGGCCCGGCATCAGGAAAAGACGCAGAAGAGCAAAAATCACAGGCTGCGCGTAAACTGGAACAACTGAAAACTGCCATGGACATTCCTCCGGCAAGGATACGTACTGAAATCCGGACGGGTGATCCGGCAATGGAAATTGCAGCATATGCTGAAAAGGCAGATGTATCCCTTGTCCTGATACCCCGTTACGGGAGCCGGGACTATGCGACTACGATACCGCTCGGCCGGAATGTATCCGGAGTGGCAGGCCGGGTGCGGCGCCCTGTCTTTATCAGGTATCCCCGGGTCCACCTTGATGTCAGGTCACGGGAACTTTCTGTGGATGAATTTGAACTGGCCGAAAAGGTATGGCTGGGATACCACCAGCAGAAAGCAGACCGGAACACGGACCGCATATTTGGCGTATTTGTTGAGGGGATGCTTGCCGCAGTCGCACGGTGCCGGAAGCACCCGGATGGTCTTGAAGTCGATGGGGTATTTGTTGACGATAAGTTCCGGAACAGGGGGTATGCAAGGAATGCAGTAAAGGCGCTTGTTGACGCATGTGGCGCAGAGACGCTTTACATGCACTCCACGCTTCCGCTTATCACATTTTATAGTTCGTTTGGTTTTTTCAAAATTGCCGAGCATGAATTACCGGCGACAATCCGGACGCGATTTGATTTTGCCGGCGGCAACCTTGAAGGGGCAAACGTCCAGCCCATGTGTCGCCAGCCACCGGCCAAACAACAGTAAAAACCGTGATCCAACCGCCGGTTATCCGTGCAGGGGCAGGATCTCGATCTCCATCGTACTGATTTTTTCATATATCTTTTTTGACCGGATAATCGGCCAGAGTTCGTAGAGAAGCACAGTGATCGGCTCCCACATCGCCGCCCACCCGATAATCAGAAGTGAATCGGACAGGAGCTGGGCGAGGAAATGATTGTCCATGGTCACAACGAACTGGCGCGATACGAGTGCGACAGCGAGAAACGAGAGCCCGATGACAAGGCTGACCCGGCCAAACCGGAACTTCGACCGGAATTTCCGGTCCGCAACAAGCATCTTGTACTGGAAATGATTGTGGATGGCGGGGATAGTTTTTTTTGCCTCATCGCTTTCGACAAGCGCGGGAGGCAGGTAAATGTGGATTTTGAATTTTGTCTTTGCCGGGAAATCCCTCACCGTATCCACGATATAATGTTCTGCCTGGGTATCGATCTCTTTTTCATAAAACGGTGCTGGATCAAAGGAGTTGAAGAGCTGGTTTATGGATGTCAGTTTGATTTCGATCAGTACCCGTCCGTCCTTTTTGTGGTACATCGACTCAATATCCCGGACCGGCTCCGATACAAGAGGCATAGTGCTTGTGTACGACGGCAGAGCGAATAAACTTCACGAACCGGGAATGTTCCAGGAATTTACCCGTGTAACATAGGGGATTCTGACAGATGGCAGATCGATGGGCTACAGAAACCTGTACCAGCTGAAATGACCTCCCTGCCGTTTTCCGGAAATGGAGGTTAAAAAAAACTGCGTTTAAAAGGTCCCGCAATTATTCCTTGTCACTGACGTACAGGAAGCCGTCCGGCTCACGGTAGTCGGTCTTTATCACGATTGTATTGGAGATCCGGTTAAAGACCCGGAGCTTTGTCCGTGGCATCGCAAGCCATCCGATCAGGCAGTCAAGAATAAGTATCGGCAAAAATGCTTTCCCAATGCTTTCCACAGCAGCAGTTCCCCAGTGGATCTTTGAGCCGTCGCGGTTAACAACACGTATGTTCATCACCATTTTTCCTATTGACTGGCCCTTGTAGCTCTCGCAGACGGTCCAGTACAGCAAGAATATGAGAGTCTCGATCCCGATTTCAAAAAATCCCCAGTGGCCTAAATCCCAGAGACGGTACATCACCAGGTTGACAGATTCGAAAATACCATGTACAATATTCAAAACCAGAACTATAATGATGAAATCGATGAGCCATGCCCAGAACCGGGTAGACCATCGGGCAAGGTATAATGTCTTGCCATGATTTATCTGCGGGAGTACCTGTTCAGTCCCGGTAATGGGTTCCGGCACTGGTGCTGGCGTTGGAACCGGTTCTGGTATTGGGGTAGTTCCCGGGATAGCATCTGCCATAGTAGCAAATACGTATGCAACATGAAAGAATGAAGGTTACGCTGCAAACACCCGCGAAAAGGCGGCATAAACAGGTGCATAATAAAAAAAGCGCTGCGAAGAGTTGCGATACTGGGAACAAGAATTTAAACGCAGAAAAAAATAACGTTAAAAAATCAGGCAGATCGTGAGGTGGACAATGACAGAGTCAGTCATCACCGAATTTTCCGGGAGCGAGCGCGATTCTATCAGCAGGGTATACCGTTATGGGGTAAGCGGTGTCCGGGTGATGGACAGCCATGACAGAATCAGCAGGCTTTACCGGTTTGACCCCTCGTCCAATACGATGACAGAAAACGATCCCGCACAACCCGGAAAAATTCTCCGGAGGTTTGTTTTCGACAATTTTGGAATGCTTGAAGAGACGTTCTCTTTCGGGCAGCCGCCCCGGACATTCAGGTACGAGGCCGGTGGCCGGCAGATTGTCATGAGGGAAGGCGGGGACTATGGTGCAGTCGGGAAGACCTTCTCGTTTGAAAACAATGGCGTGGCCGAAACTGCGTTCGGGCGCGATGGGGGTATCGAGCGGGTCTATGTCTTTGAGCCCGGCGGTGGTGCGATTACCATACGTTCCGGAGGCTGGTATGGGGACGTGGAGCGGAAGCTTGTGTGTGACAGGATAAATGCGTCCGTCTTCTGTGAACCCGAGGCATTTCTCCAGTTCCTGATGTTTACGGAAAAAAGCCAGCGCGAGATTGACGAAGCCATTGATGAAGAAGTGGCAAAGATACGGGGCGTGTCTTCTCCGGCACCCGGGCAGAACAGGTTTGCATATACCGGGCAACGGCACAATTCCGAGGATAGCAGGGACACCGGGGGTATCAGGGCATCAGGCAACCCGGCCGGCCGTCGCTCCTCTTCCCGTACTGCTGAACGGGATGACGGGGATATTGATTTTATTCCGGATGCGGCTTCAGCTCCGGTAAATACTTCCCGGCGGCCGTCCGCAGTACGTGACCAGACCGGTGCCGTCCCCTTTGAGGAACGCTGGCAGAGCGCAACTAATGACCGGGAAGAGTTATCAGTTGGCCGGAGCGCCCGGATCCCGCTTGATGAACGGTTCCGGAGTTCCCGTGATGAGGATCATACGCTTACAACGGGAAGAAGCGCAAGTATCCCGCTCGATGAACGGTTCCGGAGTTCGCGCGACGAGGACAGGACACTCACGAAAGGGAGAAGCGCAGAGATCCCGCTTGATGAGCGGTTTAAAAAGCGCTGAAAATTAAAGAATATCTCACTTTTTGCGAAACTTTGTTAGCCGGATGAATTATACCGGATTTTAATTTGTGATTTTGATGATGATGAGAAGACATTTTTTGATTTGTGTTGTCGGAATCCAAATAAAAAGAAAAGATTAGTGTTCGTCACAGCGGAGCACCCCGCCATGTCCGATGTCCTCAAGGCTGTGCTCATCGATCATGATGGTAACGACCTCCGGGTCGACCTTAAGGGTCGAGACAAGCGTGTTCGTGAATTCCTTTACAATTTTGCGTTTCTGTTCAGTTGTCCAGCCTTTGCGCACCTTGAGAATTACGACGGGCATGATAAAATCTCCTTATTCCCTATGTGAATGGATGATATTTACTCCCTTGTTCCATGACCGGGCGCGGGACGAATGTACCCTGTTTTTGCGTAAGCTGATATTTCCGGATAGTGCTCCGATTATCGTATAGCTCATTTTTCCCGCCGGTTTTCTTCTCCCGGAATTTATTCAGCCAGACCCATCTCCCTGTGTATACTATGCTGATCTGTCAACGCTGCCCAAAAATCCAAGGAGACGTTTGAAAACACTTCCCGACCCGGATGATCAGGCCGGGCACCGTGGTGAGGAGGGAAAGCAGATTGACAAAACGGGAAAGCACCTATGAAGGTACATTTTTTGTACCTGGGGAAAATGCGAAGCCGTAGTCCGGATTGCCATAAAAATCCTGAAACGACTGCCGTTTTCTCACAAAACCGGTTCATAATCAAAGCCCATTATTCCCCCCAACCTATGTCCCGGATGTCAAAGGGGCCCCGATGACAGCAAAAACAAAAGGAAGAATGAACAATGAGTGAAAATTCTGGACAGGAAAAAGACGTGAAGACTCCCAGCCCCTACGGGCGTGGTGTGGGAACCGGCCCGTCATCACCGACAGTACCGGGAAAAACAGTGATATTATGCAAAAAATCCGCACCGCATCCTGTTGAACGGGCCACTGCCCTCCGGGGGCTGGGCATCGGGCGGCCGCCGGCGCCAAAGAGCGCAGTCCGGCGCCAGACCTTGGGTGACATCTACGGCAGGAATCCCGAAGTCCCGTACGTGAAGTTCGAGGCTGCGCTCCGCGATCTGGTCTGCTCTCTTATGGAGCGGCAGGATCGTATGAACGAGGAGATCTTCTACCGGGTAAACGACCTTGGCAGCCGGATTGACGATCTTGAAGACGGCCGACAGGAACATGGGGGCGGGGGATGACCCGGGGCAGGCGCCCCACAAAGGCGCTTACGGAAGCGGTTGAGATCGCCAGCCGGCGCGGCTGCGTGGAGAATGTTGCCGGCCGGCGCGGCCGGGCATTCGATTTTATTATCATCGAAAATTTCAGGGTTGTGTTCGTGAAAGTGAAGCGTTCTCAGACCTCGTTCACGTATCCTCTTGAGGCCCTGAGTAAATACGAGCGGGAGATCGCGAGCCTCCACCGCGTGGCCCTGACCCGGGTAACGGCCCGGGAGTTCTGGATTCGTTCCCCAGCCAGGGAGTGGCAATATTTCCTGATCCGGCACGATTCGGTGATCGAAGTCCGGGCTGATGGAACGTATATTCCCCGCGAAGTGCTTCCCCTGGAAGCTGCGAGACCGTCGGAAAATACGGCAAACGGGGAATAATTTTCTTTTTTTTTGCACCAACTAAAAATCCCCAAACCTATATTCTGCCCCCCCTTACGCCAGCCCTGCCCCAATTGGGGGCGGGGGCGTATGCGATAGTGGAGGTATTACCTGTTTATGAAAACGATCCACAGGGTAAACCTGGGAGGCAGGTAATATAACATCATCGCAACCGGGGCGCCACAGCGACGGGGGCGACAGCCCCCAGGAGCGTCTTTGTGGGGGTATCGAGTTAAGAGGGGGTACCTGGCACCCAAAAAAAAGGTATCCCGAAAAGCCAAATCCGGGCCCGTATCGGGCCCCGTTTCCCGATTTTTGATCCATTTTTGCACAAAAACCGTGCAGTTTTACGCACTTTTTCCGGAAACGCAACATACGTGCGATTCTGGCCAAACGGAGCGTGTTACGCGGCGCTGTAAAACCCTAATGTACGCTTTTGCGAGGCAAAAGTCAAGGGGGGATGGGGTGCTGGAGGGAGGGGGGAAAAGAAGGGGTGTTTACGGGCCTCTTACCAGAATTCCCGTTTGAACTCCTCGACCTCAATCCCTGCCTGCGTGAGGATTCCGATCAACGTTCCTTTCTTTAGTTCGCGATGAAGAGGAACGGAGAAGACACGCCATTCTTTCTGCACAACAACATGGCTTGAGGTCTGCCGTTTTACCTCAAACCCCTGCTTTGCGAGATATTTGATCAGGTCTGCCCCGGAGATAACCGGGAGTTTATGCGACATCTGCCACTTCAACCTTGGAGATCTCGCGGTTGTGTACCTGGGATTTTCGGTGAAGTTCTTCCCGCTGGACTTCGAGAACAAGTTCTATTGCTTCTTTGATATTGGCGAGCGCTTCTTCCCGGGTCTCACCCTGGCTGATAGCGCCGGGAATCTCTACGCACTGGACCGTGAAGCCGCCTTCTTCCTGGGGTTCGAGCACCACCGTATATTTCATAGTTACACTTTATTCTCAGAAGAGTATACAATTTTTCCGCTGAGATCAAACCCGTCCCTAGATGGGGTCCTGATGACAGTTAAAAAGAGGTTTAAGATCAAATGCAGGAAGGAATGACAATGCTATACCCGAATCCGAATTATTTGGTATACCTGATCATTTAAGGTCTGGCCCTCCTCTAGGCTATTGGTAACACGATTAAAGGCATATTTCTCGGAACTATCGGTGAATACGGTTTTTCCTGGATTATCATCCGGGTGATCCTCTTGTTCGCAGGGATGATAATTTACGGTGCCGGGAAACAGGATGGAGTGTGGTAATATGCGATGCTCTCAATGCGCCGAGAACAGGGGAGTCCCATGCAAGCGAGATCCCCGAACCAGTGTTTTCAAACCCGAGATCGAATGAGAGGAACATCGAACAGGCGATCGAGAATAATCAGAAACCAACGGCGATCATCGAGCTGTACGAAGCGATGAAAAGGAGATCCCTGAGGCAACACACTCCCAATACACGATCCAGGCAATCGATACACTCTTCTCGCGCCCGAGCTTCAAGAGCGCCAATTTCACCATGGATTTCAGGATCTCAATTATTTTTGGCATCTCCTTCCCGTTTCCCCCTCCAGTACACCAACCTTACCATTTATGTTAATTTTGGTGTACGGGAGGGGGAATTCTTTAGGATTTGTCGGTAAATTTTTCCTTCACTTTCATGCCCCGAACTGAACCGCTTTATATGCCGGAGCTGAAGAGTCTGAGCACGTATCCATGAAAAACATCATCATCAAAGGTGCACGCCAGCACAACCTGAAAAATATCAATGTGGAGATCCCGCGTGACAAACTTGTTGTAATCACAGGGGTTTCGGGTTCCGGCAAATCGACGCTTGCCTTCGACACGCTTTATGCCGAAGGCCAGCGGCGGTATATGGAATCACTCTCCTCCTATGCCCGGCAGTTCCTTGGCATGATGCAGAAACCCGATGTTGATCTTATCGAGGGGCTTTCGCCGGCGATAGCCATTGAGCAGAAGACCACATCCAAGAACCCACGTTCGACCGTCGGGACTATCACCGAGATCTATGATTACTATCGCCTTCTCTTTGCCCGGATCGGGACGCCCTACTGTCCCGAGCACAATATTCCCATTGCCGCCCAGACTCCCGACCGGATCGCCGACCTGATTGGTGCAGAGCACCCCGGTCAGGTCACTATCCTTGCTCCTGTCATCCGGCAGAAGAAGGGAACCTACCAGCAGCTTCTTCGCGACCTCAATGCCGAGGGGTACGCCCGGGTCCGGGTGAACAAGAAAATCATCAGGACCGATGAGGAGATCAAGCTCGACCGGTACAAGAAACACGATATCGAGATCGTGATCGACCGGCTGGAGACCACCGACCGCTCGCGGCTCACTGAGGCAATCGAGAATGCGTTAAAGAAGTCCGAAGGGCTTGTCATCCTTCTTGACAGCGAGGAGAAGGAATCGACCTACTCCTCGCTTCTCGCCTGCCCGGTCTGCGGTCTTGCTTTTGAAGAACTCCAGCCGAGAATGTTCTCGTTCAACAGCCCGTTTGGGGCCTGCGAGGAATGCCACGGCCTTGGCGTGAAAATGGAGTTTGACGCTGACCTCATTATCCCGGACAAGAACCGGTGCATCGCGGACGGTGCCGTCGCCCCGTACCGGAACCCGATGGACGGTTTCCGGGGCCAGTATCTGGCCACGGTCGCAAAGCATTTCGGGTTCTCGGTCCTGACACCGATAAAGGACCTTACCGAGGAGCAGAACAATGCCCTGATGTATGGCTCTTCGGACAGGATGCATTTCTCAATGAGCACAAGAAACGGGGATGCACAGTGGTCGCATAACGGAGAATGGGAAGGGCTCCTCCCGCAGACCGCCCGGCTCTATGCCCAGACCAAGTCCGACTGGAGGAAACGAGAACTGGAAAACTACATGCGTGTCTTCGAGTGTCCTGCCTGTAAGGGCAAGAGGCTCAAGGACAAGATTCTTGCAGTCCGGATCAATGGAAAATCGATTATCGATGTTACCGACCTCTCCGTTTCCGCGAGCATCCGGTTCTTTGACAGCCTGAAGCTGACCGAGAAGGAACGCGGGATCTCCCGGCAGATCTTAAAAGAGATCCATTCCCGGCTGGCTTTTCTTGAAAAGGTCGGTCTCGGGTACCTCACGCTCTCCCGGAACGCGGGAACGCTCTCGGGAGGGGAAGCGCAGCGGATCCGGCTTGCCACCCAAATCGGTTCGACCCTGATGGGCGTGCTCTATGTCCTGGATGAACCCTCCATCGGGCTCCACCAGCGCGACAACCGGAAGCTCATCGAGACGCTGCAGATGCTCCGCGATCTCGGGAATACGGTTCTTGTCGTGGAGCATGACGAGGACATGATCCGCTCTGCCGACCACGTGATTGACATCGGCCCCGGGGCAGGAATGCATGGCGGCGAGCTTGTCGCGGAAGGTATCCCGGCAACCATCGAGAAGACAAAAAAATCGCTGACAGGCCAGTACCTTGCTGGCATAAAATCGATCCCGGTCCCTGGAAAAAGGCGTCCCGCAGAAAAGTTTGTCACAGTGAAAGGCTGCCAGGAGAACAACCTCAAAAACATCGATGTAAAAATCCCCATCGGCCTTTTAACCGTAGTAACAGGTGTCTCTGGCTCGGGCAAGTCCACGCTCGTGTATGACACGCTCTACCGGGGCATGATGCAGCGTCTCTACCATTCCCGCGAGAAGGCCGGGGCGCATAAAGAGATCATGTTCGACTCCGCAATCGACAAGGTGATCGTCATTGACCAGTCCCCGATAGGGAGGACGCCACGGAGCAACCCGGCGACCTATACCAAGCTCTTCGATGAGATCCGGACCGTTTTTGCCGGGACAAAGGAGGCAAAGCTGCGGGGTTACGGCCCGGGCAGGTTCTCGTTCAATCTCAAAGGCGGGCGCTGCGAGGCCTGCGAAGGTGACGGCCTGATCCGGATCGAGATGAACTTCCTGCCCGACGTGTATGTCGAGTGCGAGGAGTGCAAGGGCAAGCGCTACAACCGCGAGACGCTTGAAGTGAAGTACAAGGACAAGTCGATTGCCGATGTCCTTGAGATGAGCGTGGAGGAAGCCCTTTCCCTCTTCGAGCACCACCCGTCCATCCGTTCCAAACTCGATATGCTCTCCAGAGTCGGCCTCGGGTACATCAAGCTCGGGCAGAGCGCAACAACGCTTTCGGGAGGGGAGGCACAGCGGATCAAGCTCACAAGGGAGCTCGCAAAAAGGGCCACGGGCAGGACCCTCTACCTGCTCGACGAGCCGACCACCGGGCTTCATTTCGATGATACGAAGAAACTCATCAAGGTGCTCGATGACCTTGTGGAGAAGGGGAACACCGTCGTTGTCATCGAGCATAACCTTGACGTGATCAAGTCCGCAGACTATATCATCGATATCGGGCCCGAGGGAGGGGATGCTGGCGGGGAGATCGTTGCTATCGGGACACCGGAGCGGGTGGCCGGGGTGAAGGGGAGTTATACCGGCCAGTTTTTGAAGGGGATACTTGAAAAGAGAGGATAATTTTGGTTCTGTTGAAACTGCATGAATTAATCCGGTTCACACAGGAACCAGAGGGGTTCATGTCCGTTTCAACAGGGCCATAATTTTTGATTTTCAGAAAGCCGCAATTCCATTTGCAGACACCGGCATAATCCGGGCTTTCAGAAATCTTTTTTTATCCAACGGGATTTGGGATGAATCCCCATACAGATTGCAATTTCCCCCTCGGCAACGTTTTCTTCAGGATCAGATAATGATTCCGATATAAATCGGAAATAATAAATAAACAAAGGTGAATTTTCAAAAACAGGATTACACGTTCGACTAAAAGGCATATTCCATCGAAAAAGAAGGTTTATGCGGTACATTGTGGTCGAATATTGTGACAAAGACCGTCAATGACGATGATAAATTAAACCGGTTCAAAATGGGGATATGCAAAATGCCGTTTACTGAATGCACTCTCCGGCAGGCGGACACGAATTACGGTCAGAAAACCTTCCGGATTTTCCTGTTGCTCACAATGATTACCATACTTTGTATTGGTCCGGTTATTGGGACTGATGACATTTCTGCGATAAAGGATACGGAATCGGGTATGTTTTCGTACGATTCCCAGGCGAACATAAAGACACCGGGCGTGTATATTCCGGTCCAGTCCGATGATGATACAGCCAGGTTTTTTTACTCCTCAAAAAACAGCGACATGCTCCTTTTGACCGGGGGAGATCTTGTTATTATGCCACGTTCGACAGGAGGCTCTGTTGCAGAAGATGACATTATTTTTCTGAAATTTAAAGACCACGATCCACGCATAATCCCGCAGGGATTAGTGCAATATTCAGGAGACGTAAACTTTTTTATCGGCAATAATTCCTCGGAATGGAAGACTGATGTACCACTTTACAGATCAGTTGTGTATCCGTATATTTATCCCGGAATAAGTCTTGTTTATTCGGACAAAAATGGCCTGTTGAAACGTGAATTTGTTATTGCTCCTGCGGCAGATCCTACAAAAATTTCCTATGTTTATGAGGGAAGCAGCTCTGTTTGGATCGATAAATCCGGGGCACTTGTTATTCAGACTATAAACAGCAGACAACTAACCGAAGCACGGCCTGTAGCATACCAGGAAATTAACGGCATCAAAATAAAAATTCCGGTAGCATTCCGGATTTCCGGGAATAATGAAATCAGTTTCACTCTCGGCAGGTATGATTGCCAGTATCCGGTAATTATTGATCCGGAAATTATTACCTCCGGATTTCTCGGAGGAGAAGTTGAAGATGTCGGGACGGCGGTAACGCTTGATAAAAACGGGATCATCTATGTTGTCGGGTATACCCATTCATGGAATTTTCCTATCACCCAGAACCCCTTCAATTTTAATTATAGTGAAGTAGGCTATCATGACATTTTTATAACGGCGTATTCAAAAGACGGTCGTGATGTCTTATTCTCTACGATTCTCGGTGGGTCCCTGAACGATTATGCAAGATCTGTCATTGTTGATGATAATGGCACTATCTTTATTTCCGGAAGTACGGAGAGCGCAGACTTTCCCGTAAAGTCTGCTTACCAGCCCACAATCAAGGGAAAGTACGATGCATTTGTTGCTGCACTTAATCCTCAAGGAACCGGATTAATCTTTTCAACGTATCTTGGCGGCACTGATATCGATGATGCATTTGGCATGGCAATTGGCAGGACAGATCACCGGATTTACCTTACCGGGACGACGCTCTCTCCGGATTTCCCGAGCGTGAACGCATACCAGCCGGAAAAATCCGGGCAATATGATATTTTTTTAATAATACTTGACGGCAATGCCAAGAGTATTATTTCCTCCACATTTCTCGGGGGACGACAGGACGACTATGGCCGGGCAATTGCTCTTGACAAAGAGGGATGCATTTACATTGGAGGATACACGTATTCCTCAAAATCATCTGATTTCCCGATAAAAAATGCACTTTTCAATACTCATCCCATGACCTATGATGCCTTTGTCAGCAAATTCAAGAATGACGGAAGCGATCTCATCTATTCCACGTATCTTGGCGGGACCCTGGGTGATCGGATAGCCGCAATTGCAATAAATGAGAAAAACCAGCTGTTTGTTACCGGCTACACATTTGCAGATGATTTCCCGGTTACCACAGGTGCGTTTCAGAAAAAATATGGCGGCAACCTGCTTGCGGACGCTTTCATAACCGGATTTGCACCGGATGGGCAGTCACTGGTGGCATCGACATATCTTGGAGGAGAATCTGATGATATGGCATACGGGATTACTATTAGTGAAGGTGGGGCAATTTTTGTGACCGGGGGTACAAGGTCTCAAAGTTTCCCGGTCAAAAATAGCTGGCAACAAAATCTATCAGGGTTAATGAACGCCTTTGTCACAGGAATCGATCCATATTGTAATCACCTGATCTTTTCTTCCTATATGGGTGGAAAAGGGACTGATCATGGAAACTCCATCACGCATGATAGTAAGAACGTACTTTATGTTACTGGTACAGCAGGTTCGGAAAACTTTCCGGTTATACAGGCACCCCAGAAAACATTTGGCGGGGATGATGATGCGTTCCTTACAATAATTTCCCCGAAGGTTATATCATACCGGTATCCGGTAGTGAATTTTCCGGTAATTCCTTCATTAACAATCACAACGGTAAAATGAGACCATATTAAACGTGGAATTTTAAAACTGGTAAAGAATAATATAAAAATTTTATGGGTCGCTTTTATATTAAACAAATTGTAATTTTTCCAGAATGAGCTTACATTAAGATCACTCCTGTTTTTTCAAATATATAAAACAGTATAATTGCATTGCACCGGTGCAGCGCAATTATATATTTAAGACAGAATGATAATGCGCCGGTGGTTAACTATTCCATTCATCCATCAAAATAGTCCGAAATTAAGAGATGGGCTATGATGGAGCAAGGGAACAGACAGAAACTGAAAAAATCAACTAGCGGGAAAGGGTGCAGTTCCGGCAGGTTCCCGGAAAGTTGACTCGACGACAAAGAAATCATATGCTCACAAGGTATGCCTGGTGCACAGCAACAGGTTCTGCTTCGTGGGAATGATGAAAAACAGTCCTTGCGCTAGCGCGAAATGAAATGAATGGTGAAAGAATATGAAGCACATCACGTATGGATTATTTATCCTGTTAATTGCGCTCATGGTTATTATTCCGGCGAGCGCAGTGAGTGTTGGAACTGGAGTGAATATCCAGTCGGGTGGTGGAAGCATCCCTGTTGTTACGGCAAAATGGGAACGGGACACCACTACTTCACTCGAAGATGGTGACCCGACCCATGCAGTCGCGGGAGCACAATTCCTTCCGCCCTGTGCATATAATGGTAAGAAACCGCTCGAGTATTTCCTTGTTGCATCTGATGAAGAGGACAACGGAAATGTGAAACTTGCCTTTGCGGATGTCTACCACCCTGACGGGACTTTCAAGTACCAGGTCAATTTCATAAAACAGTCCCAGTCCGTAGGAATTACTGAGTTCAAAGCAGCAGTAGCCGCAGGTCTTGTCAAGTTTAACACTGGCTACACCGCGGATTCCGTCCTTGAGGCACTCCAGAAAGGAACCGTAGCGGTCTGGAGAGGCGATGCAAACCTTGACTACTGCCAGATGGACGGGGACTATACCGTAATTGTTCAGGTGGGTGACACCAACGACAACTACTCCCCAGCGCTGACCAACACATTCCTCTATGTGCCGGTTGCCTGTGGTGAATTTGATTTCACTGACTTTAATTATGGAAGTGTCAGCATCGGTAAAACCACCTGGAGAGCCGGTGACACGATCTTTGGTACTGCCGATAAGCCAACAGTCCGCAACATCGGCAATACCAAGATCCAGATCAAGATAAACCAGTCTGACATGGGATTCGGACAGGATGTTGATAAGAACTGGATGGTTAACTTCGATGCTCGCCTTGGCAATACGGGTGCAGAACCTGTATACATGCCTTATGAACAGGTTACCTTACCGGACATCCTCGACAGGTCCCACACTGAAGAACTGGATTTCTCAATCCATGTCCTGAAAGGCCTGGGAACGCACTCCGGTGACATGACCCTGGGTGTCGAAAAGGCCTAAACCTAAATACCATTTTTTGGGGGATGGGGGTGGCAGTATGGACTCGGGGATATTAAAATCATGGATACCCTGTATCCTGATGGCTTTTCTTATCGTTCTAGTATCAGGTATATGTCCTGTAATGGCATCCAGTACTGTTACTGTAAATAATCCCGGGGGATCGGGAGACTCTGCATTCCACACCCTTGGGATATGGGAACAGGATAATTCACCGTCACTTGAAGACGGGGACACTGGACATACACTTAGTGGATCCCAGTTCCTTCCACCCTGCAAATCCGGAGCAGACAAAGAAATCCGGATATTTGCGATTATCCCAAAACGAGGAGAGATCGATCCTGTATCGGTCACGGCAATTGTTGAAAATTCACAGGATTCATTTACCAGAAAAGTACAGTTGTCCCCATTGGATCAAAGAGATGGCATTGCTGCAACAGAACAGGCGGCAAGAGCCGGGCTTATCACGTATTCTACAGCAAATTCTGTTGATGAAATTTTGTCTGAAATCAAAAACGACAATGCCGGTGTATGGAAAGGCGATTTTACAATTCCCCCCGACAAAAAAGCCGGGGATTACACGGTTACCGTGACAGACGGAAATCCAGAAAAATCCTCTGTTATTGTTAATTCGTTTATGTATATGCCGATAGCCTGCATTGAATTTGATTTCTCAGCCGTCAATTATGATGACATCCGTATTGGCCAGGAAAACCAGGTAACCGGAGATGACATATTCGGTACGGGTGACAAGCCCAGTGTAAGGAATACAGGAAATTGTCCGGCAAGAATCAGGATCGCCCAGAACGATATGGGTTTTGGCAAGAATCAAAATGGTGCATGGAATATCCGGTACGGGATTCGTGTCGGAGAAACTATGGCGATTCGGACATATGAACCGGAACAGGAGGTGGTTGTTCCCGATATGGTCATGCCAGGATCGGTAGAACCTTTGGACTTTTCGATTCATGTGAACGAAGGCAGCGGGGGTCATTCCGGGTCACTGAACCTCGCATTTGAGATGACTGAATGTGAAATGATCGAACCGGACATTACCGGGAATGTAAATACTGACAAAACCCTGCCGGTTCCTGAGTTCCCGCAGTTTGCTGATTTTATAAGTTTTTTCATAAAATCCGGTAATGAACCGTTATTTGCATAACGGAATTACAAAGGAAAATCTGATCAGCGAATGTTAAAAAAATTTAACGGGAAACCAATTGGTGAATGCTTGTTAGTTTGACGTCAATAAATCGGTTTGACCATACCACGTTTCTTTGTATTAATTAATTAAAATAGGAATGTATTTATATCAATTATTTAAATTTATTCTTGAGTGATAACCATGAAGAAAGGCTTCCGTATAAACGCAGTATTGGGCTTTTTCATCCTTCTCATTTTGTTGTTGATCCCATCTGCCAGTGCATTTGGTGTTGGATTAGGTCCATCAGACATCCAAATCCCCAATGCTCTTCGCGGTACATCTGTTGAGCAGAGTGTTACCCTTTATAATCTTGGGGATATCCCGGCTGTCATCAATCTGACAGCAGAAGGAGACGGTGGAAACTGGCTTCGGTTTTACGAATCGAATACAAAAGGCAATCCGGTAACACAAGTCACATTGAAGGCGAGGGAAACCCGACCGATAATTATTCAGGTCAATCTCCCCCAGGATGCAGCCAATGGAGTATATACTCCCACAATCCATGCAAGACTCGAACCCCCGAAGGGAGACACCACTTCACTCACAGCAGTATCTGCAGTATTGGAGGCCACAACAAAACTTTCGATTACCGTTACCGGTGAACAGAAAGTGGCAGGGATTGTCGATTATATCATGGTCGATAACTCGGAAGCAAATTACCCGGTTCCGGTCAAGGTCCTCTTCCACAATACCGGTAATGTCGCAGCAAAGCCGGAAATCAGGGCAACTTTCTCAAAAAACAACGCAAACATTGATTCAGTAACATCTTCCGACACGGAAGTAAAAGCCGGGGACAGCCAGCTGATTACTTTGCGGTGGACAAAAGCCAATCTTGAATCGGGTAATTATTCGGCTGATGTAATCGTGAACCTGAACGGGATAAAAATATCGGGGGCTAAAAAAGAGTTTGAGATATACCCTGTAGGAACATTATCCCGGCAGGGAAACCTTACAGATCTTAAGTATACCGGAAATCCTGGCACGGATGCCATCTTAAAAATTATCGGAACGTTCCAGAATACCGGGACAATTGAGACCAAAGCAAAAATGATCGGTGAAGTATACCATGATAACTCACTTACAGATACTTTCACAACCGATGAGCTGAGCATTTCCATGAATGAAATGGGGGAACTCCCCTATTACCTGAAAATCCAGACGCCGGGAACTTACACCATCAAGGCATATGTCCTGTATGACGGGAAAAAGACTGAAACAAAAGAACTGATGTTTTCCACAATTACCGGGGGCCTGGTGACTGCCAGAACAAGTGCAGGAGGTTCGGCACCGCTTAACCCGGGTATCACAATAATTTCAATTATTGGGTGTATCGCGCTGATTATCCTTTTCAGACGGCAGTCCCCATAATTTCTTTTTTGAAATTTTTACCCATTAATATCACACCATTAAAATCACATAACAAAATCTTTTTTCATTTTCACCCCCCGCGGCCATTCATTCAAATATCGTCCTGCCTCACGCCGTATAACACATTGCCGGACATATGGCGCGTGAGGATGTTCATGGGTATTTCACTGACAGTCCCAAAACAACAAGACAACAAACAGCACCAGACAACGGTCAGCCTGCTGAGAAAATACTGGGGATATTCTGCATTCCTGCCGCACCAGGAAGCGATCATTGCATCGGTCACTGAAGGCAGGGACACACTTGCGATTATGGCAACCGGTGGCGGTAAGTCACTCTGTTACCAGCTCCCGGCCCTGTACCTTGGGGGTCTTACCGTTGTCATCTCGCCGCTCATCGCGCTCATGAAAGACCAGGTGGATGCACTCAATGCCCGGGGGATCCCGGCTGCTACCTATAACAGCACGCTCGATTACCGTGAACGTACCCGGATCGAAAAAGAAATGAAAACCGGCAACCTCCGGCTCCTGTTTGTCTCGCCGGAAAAATGTGTGCAGAGCAACTTTCTGGACTTACTCGCATCCTCTCCGGTCCGGCTTATCGCTATTGATGAGGCGCACTGTATCTCTGAATGGGGCCATAACTTCCGGCCGGAGTACCGGGAACTCGCACAATTCCGGAAATTGTTCCCGCACGTTCCCGTGATTGCCCTTACAGCGACAGCAACACCGGAAGTCCGCAAAGATATCTGCCGGCAGCTCGGTCTTGTGCAGGTTCAGGAATTTGTGGGCAGTTTTAACCGGAAGAACCTGACGTACCGGGTAGTCCCGAAAAAAAATCCTTTAGTCCAGCTTACGGAATTTCTCCGCCGGCATAAAAACGAGGCCGGGATTATCTATTGCATGAGTAAAAAAGAGACCGAAGATATCGCTTATGAGCTCAGCAAAAAAGGCTTTCCAGCACTTGCTTACCATGCCGGACTCTCAAGACCCGTGAGGGATAGCGTCCAGGACGCATTTCTCAAAAACCAGACCCGGATCATCTGTGCAACCGTTGCCTTTGGCATGGGTATTGACAAGCCGGATGTCCGTTTTGTGATCCACTACGACCTCCCGAAAACCATTGAGTCATATTACCAGGAGACCGGACGGGCCGGACGGGACGGGCAGCCTGCTGAATGTATCCTTTTTTACAGCCGGGGAGATTATGCCCGGGTCCGGTCCATGCTCGAACATGACCAGGCAAGCGAGCGGTCTACCCGGATTGCCTTAAAAAAACTCCGGGAAATGCTAGATTATTGCGAAACAACCGGATGCCGGCGTGCTTTCCTGCTGTCTTACTTTGGCGAAACCCCGACAACCGGAAACTGCGGGCAATGCGACAACTGCGATCACCCTTCTGTATCTGTAGATGGCACTAAACAGGCCCAACTGATTGCTGAATGCATACAACAGTTACCCTCGCATTTCGGAACTGAACTGATATCCGAGGTCCTGCGGGGTAAAAAAACTGCAAAAATTAAATCATATCATTTTGACCAACTGCCCGCATTTGCGACAGGAAAACAATATTCAAAAGAACAAATCAGGACATGGATTAATGACATGGTCCGTCAGGATTTCCTTATAAGAACCGGTGATAAATATCCCGTCATTTCCCTTGGTGTAAATGGCAGGAATCTGGTTTCCGGTAAATGTCAGGTCATGTTTTCAGTGCCGAAAGACAACGCACCGGCAATTCCGGAATCTGCAATTCCTATAGTACAAACTGAAAACGAAGTTCTTTTCCAGCGGCTAAAAGAGATAAGGAGTACAATTGCAAGGAAAAACTGCATACCGCCATATGTTGTTTTCCCGGACCGCTGCCTGAGGGAAATGGCCCGGACCCAACCGACCAGTCGTGCGCAATTTGCAACGATTTCCGGGGTCGGAACCATAAAACAGGAAAAATATGGTGAAGTCTTTCTCGAAACAATACGGTCTTATTGCAGCCAGCAGGCCGAATAATTTTCATGGATTGGATTACCCCATCCCCAGCGCTTAATTAGCCTGCACCCGGATATTCTTTTGATTTATGATCGATACGGCAAGCCTTCCCGAAAACCCCGGCTGCTATCTCTACAAAAACGATGCAGGCACCATCATCTATGTCGGCAAGGCAAAAAACCTCAAAAAAAGAGTATCGAGTTATTTCACAAAAACCGATCATGACTCAAAGACACGAAGCCTTGTCGCCCATATCACGTCGGTGGATGTTGTCGTTACAGACACTGAGAGCGAAGCATTCCTTCTTGAAAATACCCTCATAAAAAAACACCAGCCAAAATATAACATTGATTTAAAAGATGCAAAACGGTACGCATGGATTGAACTGACACGCGAAGAGTATCCCCGGCTTGTGATCTCCCGCAGGGCATCAGGAGACGGTACGTTTTTCGGGCCGTTTGTATCGGCTGCGGAACGTGACTATGTCCTGAAAGTGGCAAAAAGAGCATTTCACCTGCGGACCTGCAAAAAAATCCCAAAACGTCCTTGTCTCCGGCGACACATGCAGTCCTGCTGCGCTCCCTGTACGGGTAATGTAAGTGTCGAAGAGTACGACAGGAACGTCAAAAAAGCCGCGCTGCTCCTTCGCGGGAAATCCCGTGAGCTGCTCGATACACTGCGCCTTGAAATGGTGGAGTCTTCGAAAAAAGAGGATTATGAACGGGCCCTTCTGCTGCGGAATGAGATTACGGCAATCGGACATCTTGCAGATCGTCAGCATGTTGAGCGAAAGCGGGAATATGACCAGGACGTAATCGCGTACCAGGTAACTGAAGGCACAGTGTACCTTACCGTGTTTAATGTCGAACTGGGATCGCTTGCCAACAAGCAGGAATTCACGTTCGATGCAGGAAGCGAGGATTTCTTTGAAGAGTTCCTTGTCCAGTATTACTCGGAACGCGAACCCCCAAAAGAACTGATCATAAGCAATGAAACGGATCCGGCGCTTACGGAGTTTCTCTCGGTAAAAAAAGGAGAGTCGGTCAGCATTGTCGTCCCGCAGCGGGGAGAGAAACGGCAGCTGCTCGAACTGGCAAAAAAGAATCTTGAAATCGCATTTTTCCGGGATACGCTCAAGTGTGCCGAACTTGGCACTGCCCTCCATATGGAAAAATCACCTCAGGTCATTGAATGTTTCGATATCTCGCACCTCTCCGGTACAGCAATGGTCGGATCGATGGTACAGTTCCGTGACGGAAAACCGGACAAAAGCAATTACCGGAGGTTTAAGATCAGGACTGTTGAGGGAATTGACGATTTTGCCTCAATAGCAGAAGTCGTAAAACGGCGATACAAACGGTTAATCGATGAGCACCAGCCATTTCCCGATCTTGTGATCATTGATGGCGGTAAAGGGCAGCTCTCTGCCGCACACGAAACGCTCGCTGCTCTTGGTTCTAAAAACCAGCCGGTTATCGCAATTGCAAAAAAGGAAGAGGAGATCTATATGCCCGGTAAATCTCAGCCAGTCCGGCTTGACAGAAAAAGCATTTCGCTACGGTATATTGAGGAGATTCGCGATGAGGCACACCGGTTTGCAATTACCTATAACAGGCTGCTTCGGAAAAAGAAGATTGCATCCTGATCGTATCCGGCCCAGCATTCCTGAAATGCACTGTTTTAGTCAAAAGTATTTATTCTAGTTAATATACTAATTGACATATAAACAGAGGAGGAATACATGCCAGACTTTTTCAATCCGTTTAGTGGCACAGTTCCGGATCGCAAACTGACAAATGAGGAACTCCTGCGGGCAATCAGGCTCGATATTGCAGGTGAACTCGAAGCGATTCACGGGTACCTTGCCCATGCAGATGCAACTGATAACGCTCTTGCAAAGGCAGTACTCACCGATATTGCAAATGAAGAACGTGTCCATGCCGGAGAACTTATACGACTGCTCGCCATCCTCACCGATGAGGATGATTATCTTTTGAAGGGAAAACTTGAGGTAGACACTCTTGCAGCAGAACTTGCATCCCCGGCACCAGAAAAATCTGCCGCAAAAGAATCCATGACTATTGGATCGCTTAAAAACAAGGAGGTATAGTCTATGCCCAATTCATATCTTGGACGGGATGATGCACCGTTAGAGGCGGAAACATGGAAACTGCTGGACTCTGCAATGGTGCAGGCTGCAAAGAGCCAGATTTCCGGCCGCAGGTTCCTTCCCATTGAAGGGCCGTACGGGTTCGGGCTTAAGTCAATCGCGCTTTCTGATTATGCTATAGAAGACGGGATCATTGGCAGCACCGCAATTCCCCTTACGATGATCAGGACTGAATTCTCCATGGCAAAGCGCGATCTTGCCGCATACGAGCGCGATCATATGTTCCTTGACACGACGGCAGTTGCCTGTGCCGCAATGGACGCAGCAGTAAGGGAAGACAAAGTAATCTTCTCGGGTATCCCGGGACTTCCCGGACTGCTCAATGTTGAAGGCGCAGGATCGCTCGCACTTACAAAGTGGGAAAAAACCGGGACTGCCGCAGACCAGATCATCGATGCGATAACAAAACTGGATACCGCCGGATTCCATGGCCCTTACAGCCTTGCCCTCGCTCCTGCCCAGTACAACCTGCTCCTGCGAAGGTATCCACAGGGAGACGGGACCGAACTTGACCACATACAGTCTATTGTGACCGACGGCGTGGTAAAGGCCCCCGCTCTTAAAAAAGGTGGTGTCCTGCTTGCTTCCGGCCCGCAGTACTCATCGATTGCAATCGGGCAGGACATGGCTGTCGGGTTCAACGGACCGGTTGGTGATCTTCTTGAATTCCAGATCTATGAGAGCCTTGCGCTCCTCATCCGCATCCCCGAGTCAATCCTCGTGCTGAAATAATCACTTCCCATTTTTAGGGGAGAGAGTCAATTGTATTGTAAAGAGAGAAAAAATGTCATTTGGAAAAATTATTCCGGTTCTGTTCGTTAGTCTTCTCGTGATTGGGTTTACTTCATGTGCCGGGTGCCTGAGCACAACGACAACACGGGATAATACATCTGGTTCACTGCATGCGCATTATGAATACACGGATACATGGTCCCCGGGATACGGTTGTTATTCTCACCTGACCGGTTACGTTTACAATGCTGCGGATATATCTGCAGAAAATGTCAGGCTGAATATCAACCTTGTAAATACCGGGACTGGCACAATTCGCGATTCAAAATCCGTTTATGTTGGTCACATCGGGGCGGGAGATACAAGGACTTACGAAACAGTTCTTGACGGCGAATGTACGCAGGACTACCGGATCGATTTTTCTTTTTGAAAAACTATTACCGGGACAAAATCCAGGCAATTTTTTCACAAGCTCTCCAGTGACAAACGACAGCAGGTAATGTACAGGTAAATGCAGCAGGGGGTGGCCCCCTCTCTTCAAAGATCCGAGCCCCCCCCTGCCCCACTTCCAACATAATCAGAAAAATGAAGGACACCCCCTCCAGTATCCGCATTGGGTGGGGAGGGCCTGATAAGAGAACCGGTTTTAACAGAGCAGGTTTGTAGTTATAAAAGACATAAACGACGCTTTCATGGCAAGTGCAGGAATTACAAGCGACCTTAATATGCATCCCGGCAACCAACAGAAGTTTTAGATGAGCCGTTTTAATTTTTTTATCTGCCCTGAATATAATGCCCAACAACAGATGCCATTCAATTTTCAGGTCACGCAAGACGAGGAGGAACTTTGTCTATGAATATATATTTCCGGATTGGAAATCTGAAAAACAGGTGAGGATTTAGCCCGGGAAAGGGTGTCATTTCCGGGTTCCCCATAATTTGTGTGTGTGTGAGAGGTACGTGCAAGCGTATGGATTTTGAATTTGAGGCGGAAATATTACATTGGAGTATAAACCGGTAGTCCAGGGAGATATTCCCATATCCGTGGAACTACCGGACAGTCCCCCAACCCCGTGAGTTTAATTCATCTTTTTTTTGTGGTCCTCCCCTGTCAAATGGCAGAATCAAGATCCTCAAGCAGTTTCTTGATGTCAATCCAGATGATCAGTTCGTTGATCTCCTTTTCCTTTACTTTGACTTTGCGTTTGATAATACCGATAATCGCTGTGTCCTCATGGCTGAGCGACGCGGAAGTGTAATCCACGTGTTTTCCCTCGAATGTTGAAACCGAAGTCACATCATCAACAAGGATGCCAATCTTGGATTTTGTCAGCTTGTCATCAAGGACAATGATTCGTGATGCTTCGATGGTTTTTGTGCTTGCATCCGTGATGTTCAACCGGTGTTTGAGATCAACGATCATCGTGATCTCGCCACGCAGGTCAATGATGCCACGGACATATGGCGCAACATTGGGCAGTTTGGTGATCGTTGTATACTCAACAACTTCTTTGACATCGAAAAGGTCTATGGCGAAGTGCTCGTTTCCCAGCACAAATTCCACGACCTGTATTGTCCCCAGATCTTTCTGGGCGGCAGCGGGATCGTTTGCCGTTGCAACAGGTTCAATTGCCTTTGCAGTCATAGGCAGGTCCCCCGTTCATTCCACCTTGAATCTGCGGTTCGCGTTCATCGCCTCGACTGCAATATCATTGACAGCCTGGATCATCCGGGTAATTTCATCGAGCGCTGCTGCGGATTCCTCTGTCGCTGCTGCTGCATCGCTAGCCTCCTTTGCGGTCCGTTCGATAAGGCCACCTACCTCATGAACACTTGCGGTGATCTCCTCAGTAGTTGCAGCCTGTTCTTCTGTCGCTGCGGCAACTTCGGAAGCACTGTTCGCAACCGTCTCGGCCGCTTTCTGGATCTTTTTAAATGATTCAAGAGCCTGTTGTGCCGCAGTTGCCCCTTTACCGACAAGGACTTTTGCTTCTTCCATGCCATCCCCGGCAGTCTTTGTAGCGATATTGAGATGGGTAATCATTTCTTCAATCTTTTCCGCGCTGGCCCGGGACTCCTGTGCAAGTGATTTGACTTCGGATGCAACAACAGCAAAGCCCCTTCCATGCTCTCCGGCACGTGCCGCTTCGATTGCCGCGTTTAAGGCAAGCAGGTTCGTCTGGTTTGCAAGGTCGCGGATGAGCACGATGATCTTGCTGATGTCTGCCATCTGTTTCTCAATATCCTTGACAACATCATAGGTCTTACCAGCCTGCACGGTGATCTCGCCCATGTCTTTGTTAACATTCTCAGCAAGGACTGCACCTTCTTTTGCCGAATCATTTGCAGCCTTTGCCTGAGTGGACACGCTCTCCATACTGGAGGTAATTTCCTCTACCGCTGCGCTCATATCCTGCATGGCTTTTGACATCTGTTCGATACCATCAGCAGCTTTCTGCGCATTTGTACTGACTTCCCCGGCGTTCTTAGCGATCTGGTTCACACCCTGGGTTGCCTCGCCAATACTCTTGTTTGCATTGTCAGCGGTCGAGGTAAGGTTCTGCATGTTTTTGTTGACATCGCCGATGTTCTTCTGGAGACTGATGACGATGCCACGAACTGCATCACGTAGCTTGATGATCATCTCATCGTATTCCCGGGTGTCTTCATCAGGTTTGATGAGTTCAACGCGTACCGTAAGATCACCCTCTGCCATCTTTGCATACGCCTGAGACAAAAGTTCAACATCTTTTGCCAGGAACACCTGGACCTTGAGGTCCCGGAAACTGCTCTGGAGATAGGTCACACCATCAACGGTTATCCTTTCCATGGTGACTTCAACATTGAGCGTTTTTTTATCAAGGGTGATGTGCTGCCAGTGAAACCGCTGGGCCCTGCCCTGCATAGCTGCTTCGATAGCGACTCTTGATTTTTCATCAGAGAAACTGCCATCAGGCTGACGTTCAGGGGATATTAATGACGGGGGCTTACCGATAATATCGGATTTGTCACGTGCATTCAATATTTTGACCGCAAACTGGTTGCAATCCACAAACACGCCATCCTGAATCAGCAATACTGCTGTGGGGACGGCATCTACCATGGATTTATAAATACTCATTGGAAGTTCTTTCATAATTCACTCCAGTTTTACCACGTTTTCTTTGTACACTTCGTTTGCTACCTGTCCGAGGCCGGCATACATCGCAGTAAGTCCGCAAATAATCCCTTCTCCGCCAGCCACATAGATGATAAATTCACTTTCCAGTACATTTCCTGCAATGAGAAGCACAAATAGGATCACAAGAAGCCCGAAAACCACCTGAAGCGCTTTCGATAACTTACGGGTAATAACGTACATCACGACAGAGAACAACAGCCAGACAACAAAGAACCCGACAAGTGATGCTTTTGATACGGGAGAAGTCCAGCCTATTGCCGGCATGATCATGATTGCCACAAGCGACAGCCAGAAGAACCCGTAGGAGATAAAGGCGGTCATTCCGAAGATGTTGTTCTTTTTCCATTCCATGATCCCGGCAATGACCTGAGCGATACCCCCGTAGAATATTCCCATTGCAAATACAACAGATCCCATGGCAAACAATCCTGCATTGTGCATGTTCAGGACTAATGTGGTCATGCCAAACGCGAGTAAGCCAAGGGCTCCCGGGTTCGCGGTTGAATCCGACAGCCGGACTTCGTTTTTAAGGAACGGACTTTCCGTTAATTCCATGAGATCTACAACCCACCCTGGACTTCTTTTAGTTCATCCATTCCCGACTCGTGCAGGATTTGGTAAAGTAACCTGACTCTGCCTACCGTTAACGTACTTGCTGGGTAGGCACAGGTGCAATCCGTCGGAAACAATACCTGGTTACCGTGTAAAGGCGGTTTTGGCGTCATATTCTCCGGTGCTTTGTTCACCATTCACCCCATTGTTTGCATGGCAAAGTATTGATCAATTTTGTTCGACAGTTCATGCAGGAGCAGGATGTTTTGGGTAAGACCATCATGCCCGATGACATTCGCCGGTTTTATCAACACGACGTTCATTGCGGAATTTGAATTGTCTGTCATGTCCATCATCCCTGTATTTTGGCACCACCCCATTTGCTGCGCTTTTGTTTGGGGTTAAATATCCTAAAACACAGAATTATATATAAATATAATTAATTGCATAGCATATTTGCAAAGCAAATAGGTATTTTTTAAATCATAATAACCGACACCAGTATACTAAAACAAGATGGGGAACCATGGACGAGTACCAGACCGAGATTAACCGGATTAAACAGGAACTTGAACGTCATCCTGATGGGCTCAGTATCACAGACATTGCCACCCTTCTTGATATGAACCGGAACTCGGTAGCAAAATACATGGATATTCTGCAGGTACAGGGATCTGCTGACGGTAAAAAACGAGGGACGTCGAAGGTCTATTATATCTCCCACAGAATGCCTGAAGTAACTATCAGGAAAATCTGCCGCGATGCATTTATCACTCTTGACCAGAACGGTGTTGTAACCGATTATAATCAGCAGTTTTCCACAATTACGGGGCTTCCCCCGGAACAAATACTTGGCAAATCGTTTGAAAAACTTCCGTTCGGATCATTTGAAGGGGGAACTGTCCAGCAGATATTCAGGGCTGCGCTCAAAGGCATTGAGCAAAGAGGCCGTGCGCAACTTAGTATTGATAAAAAAGAACACCCGGTGAACCTGCTCCTGCTGCCACTGGTTTTTGCGACAGGTAAACCCGGAGTAACTGTTATTCTGGACAATCAAAATGAGGTTCGCGGGAACGCTGCATTACCAGAACAGACAGCCTCACTCTTTCATACCATCCTTGATAATCAAACAGAATATGCCGTGCACTACAGCAAGGAAGGGATCATCAGGTATGCCAATGAAACCTATTGCAGGGCAACGGGGCGATCCCGTGAAGATCTCATCGGCCGGCCGTTCAAGCATCTTGTCCCGACAGAAGACGCAGAGCGGATAAATGAAAACCGGTCCCGGTTGAGCCTGAAGTATCCGGCAGGAGTGATAGAGTTCCGGGCAATCATGGCAAATGGCGAAGCGCGTTGGCAGCGATGGTGGGATCATGCCCTGTTCGATGAACACGAGCAGCTTACCGGGTATTTTTCCTGCGGCACTGATATTACAGATGAAGTGCTTGCAAAAACAAAACTCAAAAAGTCGCAGGAACTGCTTGAAGAAACCATTGTTGCCCGCACAAAAGAACTTCGTGAGATCAACCGGCAGATGTATGAAGAGATTGCACACCGGGAAAATGTAGAACAGCAGTTGCTGCTTACCCAGTTTACGATGGATAATGCAGCAGATATGGTTTTCTGGGTGAACCATAACGCAAGAGTGGATTATGCAAACAAGGCTGCTATAACCGGACTTGGATATACAAATGAAGAAATTTCACAACTTACATTAGCAGACCTGTTTCCTGTCCCGGTTACAGAAAGCTGGAGCGATATCTGGGATTACCTGAAAAATGAGGGCACAATAACCCAGAATTCAGTCATTATCAGAAAGGATGGCGTCCGGATACCTATTGAAATTGTGATCAGGTACCTGGAATACCATAAAAATGAGTTCGCCTGCTGTTTCTGCCGGGATATTTCCGAAAGGACCAGAATGGAACATACGCTCTATCTTGCCAATAAAAAACTCAATGTTCTCACAAGTCTCACCCGCCATGATATCCAGAATAAGATTACAGTCCTCCTTGGTTATCTTGGGAGGGCACAGAAACGGGAGAAAGATCCTGTTATCAGCGAGTATCTCGACCGGCAGGAACAGGCAGTAAAAGCCATCCGTGAGGAAATATCCATTACACGGGATTTCAAAGATTTGGGGATCGATCCACCGGACTGGTTGAACATCAGGATAATTGCATCTGAGGCTGCCAAAAAATTCAGCGACAGTCCCGTAAAATTAGTCATCGATCTTACGGATCTTTTTGTCTATGCAGATCGCCAGCTGGGACGTGTATTTTTCCGGTTATTTGAAAATGCTGTGCAATCACAAAATCCTCCCCAGAACATCCGTGTTTTTTCGAGGGAAGAACCCGAACGATATGTGATTGTTGTCGAATATGATGGTCCGGGAATCAGTCAGGACGACAAAGACCGGATTTTTGATCCGGGATGCGAGGAATCCGGACTGAAAGGTCTGTTTATAATCAGGGAAATCCTGTCACTGACGGATATTACTCTCAAGGAAACCGGGGAGCCGGGAAAACAAACGAGGTTCGAGATAGGAA
This sequence comes from Methanoregula sp., assembly GCA_035353675.1. Taxonomy (GTDB): domain Archaea; phylum Halobacteriota; class Methanomicrobia; order Methanomicrobiales; family Methanospirillaceae; genus Methanoregula. Next base: position 36,598 of record DAOQAA010000003.1, read on the forward strand.
TTCCCCCCATTTCGTTCCGTCCTGACCGGTAGATGCGATCCGGATCTCCTTTTTTCGTCTGATAGAGACTATACTCTTAAATAGAGAAACCAACAACGGTTCATCATCGGGATTAATGACACAAATTCTTCTCGTGGATGACGACACGGATATTCTGGAAATCCTGCGTCTCGAATTTGAAGATGACCCGGAATGCCATGCGGATACAGCTACAGGTGTCGCATCTGCATTGGCACTGGCACGGGAACACTCATACGACGCGATCATCACAGACTGGCGAATGCCGGTGATGAACGGCACAGTTTTTGTCAGCACATTACGCCGACAGGGATGTAAATCCCCGATTATTATTTACAGCGGGATTGACATGGATTTGGAGATCAAAAAGACTCTTGAAGCGGGTGCTGACTTTTTTATCCCGCGCAGGGGTGATCCTTCCTACGAGTTTGGAGAATTAAAAAAGATCCTCAAAAAGGTTTCAGTCCTGTCAAAACGCGACGTAAAAAAATAACATCCGCGCTCTGTTGATTTTCTCCTTCAGCTTCAGCAATCAGGACGCTTTGCCAGATATCAGTCTTTTCAGACAGAATCGTTCCCTCCCGGGCACCGGATTTTGTAATATATGCCCCTTTTAAAAAACGGGGCTGATTTTATGTGATTTTTCCGCGAGGCATATTTTTAGGGTGCCCGAAAAACTGCGGAATTCGCAAAAACACCTGCGGAAATGGAAATAAATCGCGTGAATTGGGCTTCTTTTTTAACATTTTACGTCTGATGGTCAAAACTGCGCTAACAGGACCCTTTTATTTTGAGGATCGTGTTCCTGCATGAAGTCCTGCATGGCAAAGGGAGCAATCTCCCAAAGACGGTTTCTGATGATTTTTTTGGTTTTTTAGCGCGAACTAAAGCGGGAATAAACAAGATCATCACTATCCAACGGTAACCACCTAAAAAGCATATCACCAGAGAAAACAAAATATATCCAGAGAGTGCTCACATATGACCGGCCCGTACCTGAAAAGCGGCGAATCCATTATCCTCACAACGGATCGGGTATTTATCGAAGATATTGAGTACGATATGATCCTTACAAGCCAGCGACTGGCCCTTGTAGACAGCGGTCATACCAGCGATCAGCCCCAGGTAATCCCGTTTGCAACAATTCTTTCTGTTAAAGGCGGTACAACACCGGCACGCGAGCCATTCATCACCCTTACCGTTATCGATCCGATCGGTCTTGAAGACAATCAAACCCTTGACCTGGTCTTTTCCCTGCAGCCTTATGAAGACCGTTCAGCAGAACGTGATCTCTGGGTGCAAAAACTGATCGAGCATATCGTATCTGTCCGCCAGGAACCGCCCCTTGCAAGAAAACAGCAGGTCCCGGAAAAATCACAGGGGATGAACCCGTCAGTCCGCCGGTGGGTTGCTCCGGATATGCCCCAGCCGCATTCACAGGTGACTGAAAAGGCACCCCGACCTTCAGAAGAACTTCTCTCTGCGATACAAAAAACCACAATAATAACCACGGATGATTCCGGGAAAGAGCCGGCGCCGGATGAGACTGAATACCCGGAGCACAAAGCCAGTCCCGAAATACCGGAATATTCCGAAACAGAAGCAGCTCCATTTGCATCTGAAGAGATAGTCTCCGGCGATTCAACCAGACAGGAAGAACCGGTTGAACAGACTATCACGGAAACAGCAAGGGCCGATGAGGAAATCCAAAATACACCGGTGCAAGTATTGGAATCTGAACCGGCAAAAACGGGCACGCAGCCTGTTGATGAGACTGAATTGCCTTCGCATCCGGGTGAGACTGAAAAGAGTGCACCTGAAAAAGAAGAGGGATTTCAAAAATTAATCCCAACAACCGAAAGCGTTGAAACAGAAGAAACGAGTCAGTCCGGGAATGCAGCCGGTATTTCTGATGCAGAAAAAAGAGAACAAAACCCGGTTCTTAATCCGGAGATTATTCTTAAGCAACCAGTGACTCCGCCAGCACCAGAGATTCCTGCCGTTACGATGGATAAAGGACATACAGAACTACCGGAGGGGACAGCACCCGCACAACCAGTGGAGAACAAAACCGAAAAACTGGATTTCACTGCCAAAACTCCGGTCCCGGCAGAGTCTGCTCCGGCAATACCGGATGAGCATGGTTTATCTCACCCGGAACCAACGATACAGACAGGATTACCCGATACGGTGGTTTTTCCCGTAATCTCCACATCGACAATTCCAGGTAAACCTGAAAAACCCGTGAAAACTATGACTTCAGATACCCCGGCTCCGGAACCACAAGGTAATGCACCTGCCCCGCAACCCGGAAAAATCCCGACCTGGGCTCTGGTGACGTCTATAATTACAACCCTGGTCATAATTGCCGGCGTAGTTGTTATCTTCTGGCACCCGGCAGGATATACCGGCGGACCTGCCCCGGAAATAACACCAGTGCAGACATCCCAGCCAGTCTCAACAACCGCACCCGTTGTCGTCCAGTCCACTGGCGTATGGGTGAAGGTTGTGTATAACGGCACCTTTGTTGGCACTTACGGAAATCCGGGCACGTTAAAACAAGTCCGGGGTAAAGAAGAACAGGTCTATACAATTAAAGACCCGCATGATCTCGTCCAGGCTTCATTCACGAAACAGGATGATTCCGGAAATGTACTGACCGTTGAAGTCTATAATAATGGCAACATGATAAAACAGGTTACCAAAAGCGCTCCCCGCGCAACAATCTCAATCCTTGTTGATCCATATACCGGGGATGCACCCTATATCCCTGTAACGACGTTTGGCGAATAAGGCAAGGGTAATATCCATCAATCCGACATTTTTTTTGTTTTTTGTTTTATCATCAGGAATTTTAAAAAAAGTGCAGAAATGCCAGAAAATTAAAAGACCCGTTAACATTCCACCGGGACAAGCGGTAAAGTTATCGATTAAAAAAACAGGTAAATTTTTAGCCCATAAACAGGCTCAGCACCCGGAATGCAATGCCGCCAATTATAGTCGCACCAGCTACTTCAACAAGGGTAATTGCAAGAGACTTTTTCCAGCCGAATTCTGATGCAAGTGCAAGGATTACTGATATACACGGAATATAGATCATCGTGACAAGCGCAAGGACAATCAGCTGGACCGGTGTTAAGACCGATGCAAAGTTGGTTGTACCAAGAAGTATTGCAAGGGAAAGGATTGTCATTTCCTTTCTTACTATCCCAAAGATAAGCGTGATGCCGACAATGGCCGGAAGTCCCAGCCAGAGCGTTGTAATCGGCGCGAGCGCATCATTTACCGGGGTAAGCCAGCCGGCCCAGTAGACAGCCTGTATAAGGGCACTCCCAACAATATATGCCGGGAAGACAAGCCAGATAAGCGATTTTGTACGGGCCCATGTCTGTTTGAGCACAACAGAAACTGATGGGACATGGTAGTCCGGCATCTCCATGATAAGACCCACCGATTCACCGGGCATCACCTTAAATGCCAGTCTCCCGGCAATAATGACAAGGAGAATATCAAACGCATACAGTGCAAGTGCCCACCAGATATTGACAAAAGCGGCCACAAGACCGATGATCACGATTGTCCGTGCGGTGCATGGAACGAGCGTGACAAGGAACGAGGCGAGCAGTTTCTGCTTGGGCGATTCCATGATCCGGCATGAATAGCACGCCGGTACATTACAACCGTAACCAAGGATAATAGGGATGATCGCCTTTCCATGCAGTCCCAGTTTGTGCATGCCCCGGTCAAGCATTACTGAAATCCGGGTGAGGTACCCGGAGTCCTCGATTATTGCAAGGATCAGGTAGAACGGCAGCACATACGGGATAATCAGGGTCAGGCCGGCAACAAACCCGGTGAATGCCCCGTTCCAGAGCACGCTTGCCAGGGACCCGGAGATCACCGGTTCATACTGTTCGAACTGCGAAAGAAATCCGGCCAGTATTTCGGAGATCCCGGCACCGATTATAAAGGTCCAGATAAGGAGACTGCCGATGACGGCGATAACCATCAGGTACCCGAAAAGCGGGTGCAGTGCGACGCTGTCTACCCGGTCGGTAAGATTCTTTTTTACCGAACCGTCAGCGGGCGTTCGTACCGTAACGACCTGCTCTGCGATCCTGTCCGCAATCAGGTACCGCTCCGCACTCATGACAACACAGGTGGATTCGCCATGAAACGACTCAATCTCTGCCGCAAGTTTTGCTGCGGTTGTTACAACATCAGGTGCCTGTTCACCGATAAGGCCGGTAATCTTCGGATCTTTTTCGAGCAGCTTGATTGCAACCCATCGTGTCGGGTACGCGGTTTTTACCGCGCCCATTATGTCCATGATCCGGCTGATTCGCTCTTCGACTTCCTTACCATAATGAAGGACCGGAGGGACTGGCCGGTTATGCACGAGATCAAGTATCGCCCCGGTCAGGTTCGGGATGCCTTTTCCCCGGATGGCGACCATTGGAATGACCGGGACACCAAGGAGTTCTGACAATTTTTTTGTGTCAACGATGATCCCCTTTTTCTCAGCAAGATCAATCTGGTTGACCGCAACCATAAGCGGCGGCGCAAGTTCCATAAGCTGGATCGTAAAGAAGAGGTTGCGTTCCAGCGCCGATGCATCGATTACGTTGACAACTGCATCCGGGAGTTCGAGCGCGATGTAATCCCGGGAGACCAGTTCTTCCATCGAGTAGGTTGAAAACGAGTAGATACCAGGAAGGTCAATCACCCGTATCCGGTTCCCTTTATACTGGAGGATCCCTTCTGCCCGTTCCACGGTCTTTCCCGGCCAGTTGCCGATGATCTGGTCGACGCCGGTCAACTGGTTGAAAGTGACGCTCTTGCCGACATTTGCGTTACCTGCAAGGGCAATCGTGTAATCGACATCGGAAACCGGAGATTTCTTTTCCCCCCTTGCACACCCGTTGCATCCATCGCATCCTTTCACGCATTTCCCCCTTCAAGGGCCCTGACAAAAATGTTCTCCGCGATGGTATGATCGATCGCAAGTTTTGTCCGGCGGACAAACACCTCAACCGGCCCGTTCATGGGGGCCTTCCGCATAACAGAAACTGTGGTCCCAAGCGTGAGGCCAAGATCAGAAAGTCGCTGCACGACTTTACAATCGCCACGGATAAATGCGATCGTTCCTTTTTCCTGCGCTTTGAGATCAGTGACCGGTATAATATCCGCATTTTTCAGATCATTCGGGACAGGAATTGCAGAACCGGTTACCGTGTCGCACTCACTGCAGCTCCCGATCCCTTTTGCACAAGGGGCAATCGGGCTCCCATGGGGGCAGCGTGCCGGTGCATTAAGCATCCGGCAGAGTGCATTCTCGGTGTCTTCAGAAATCGTGTGCTCCATCCGGCACGCTTCGTCATGTACTTTTTCACGTTTGATATGCAGGACATCGAAAAGGAACACTTCAAGGAGACGATGCCGCCGTTTGATCGTCTCTGCGATCTTTTTCCCTTCCACGGTCAGGCTTGCGCCCCGGTAGGGTTCATAGTTTACAAGATTTTTCTCTGCAAGGTTCTGGAGCGCCCCGGTGACACTTGCCGGAGCAATCTTTAAGCATTTTGCAATTTCCGAAGTCTTTGCAGCGCCTTCAGCCCCTGCAATATCGTATATCGCTTCGAGGTATTCCTCGACCTGTTCCTGCGCCATCGGAATTATAATTAGGGTACCCTAAATTAAGATAATTTCGGTTGACCTAAAAATTTCCCGGTATCTGAAGTTTTTTTAAATTATGGACGCATTGGTAGATACAAGGAGAAATCATGGCGATTGACTGGTACAGCGAGTTTGTCGATACAAATTACGAACCGGCAAAAGACGATCTTGTCTGCCTGTATTATTTTGAACCTGCATCGGGAATTTCAAAAGAAGAAGCGGCAGGACGGATCGCATCCGAGAGTTCGACAGGTACCTGGACGACACTTTTTACCATGCCGCCACTTATGAAAAAACTCAAAGCCACTGCTTTTGAGTTCGATAATAATTATGTCAAAATTGCTTACCCGCTTGCACTCTGGGAAGAGGGAAATGCAGTCCAGCTGATGAGCGGAATTGCAGGAAATATCTTCGGGATGAAAGCGCTCAAAAACCTGCGCCTCATCGATGCCACGCTCCCCCAAGCGTACCTTAAAGGGTTTAAAGGACCGCACTTCGGCATGGATGGGATCCGAAAGATGATGAAGGTGTACAGCCGGCCACTCACCGGTGCTGTGCCAAAACCCAAGATCGGTTTTTCAGCAAAAGAGCATGCTGAGGTCGGGTACGAGACATGGATGGGCGGGTTTGATTTTGTAAAAGACGATGAAAACCTTACGTCCACATCGTTTAACCGGTTCGAGGACCGGGTAAAGTATATGACAAAACTCCGGGACAAGGCCGAGCAGGAGACCGGAGAAAAGAAATCCGCGTTCTTAAACATCACTGCCGATGTTGATACCATGAAGATGCGTGCCGATATGCTGGCAGATTATGGCTGGAATTACGCGATGATCGATGTTGTGGTCGCAGGTAACTCAGGCGTCATGACCCTGAGGGACTACTGTTCTGACCTTGGTCTTGCGATCCATGCGCACCGGGCGATGCATGCATCCTTTGACCGTAACAAAAAGCATGGCATTACGATGTATTTTTTGGCAAAACTCATGCGCCTTATCGGGGTCTCCCAGATCCACACGGGAACGGCAGTCGGAAAACTGACCGGGACAAAAACTGAATCAATAATTCTTGCCGATCTGCTGCGAAAGAAAAAAATATCAGAATCCCCGCACCAGTGTCTCGCGCAGGACTGGGGTTCAATAAAAACAGCGTTTCCGGTCTCATCCGGCGGGTTGCATCCCGGTCTTGTCCCGGATGTGCTTGATATCTACGGAAAAGACCTCGTACTGCTGGTTTCAGGAGGCATCCACGGCCACCCGAAAGGTACTCGCGCCGGGGCCCGGGCAACCATGCAGGCGATTGAGGCATGGCAGGAAGGCGTTACACTTGACGAAAAAGCAAAAAAATCTGCCGACCTGAATAGTGCCCTTGAAAAATGGGGATACTATAAACCAAAGTGACGGGATTACTTTCCTGCTGCATCCCAATTCCTTTTTATATCATATCAAAAACACTTAGGCACCGTGACTGACTTTGAGCTCGTTTCCACTTTTCCACCGGCCGGGTCCCAGCCGGAGGCAATAGCGAAACTAAAAGACGGTCTTATTGATAACACCCGGTTCCAGACGCTCCTTGGCGTCACCGGTTCCGGCAAGACGTTTACGATGGCAAATGTCATTGCCTCAGCAAACAAGCCGACCCTTGTCATCGCCCACAACAAGACACTTGCCGCACAGCTCTACCAGGAGTTCTGCGACTTTTTCCCGAAAAACCGGGTTGAGTACTTTGTTTCATACTATGATTACTACCAGCCCGAGTCCTATATCCCGGCAAAAGACCAGTATATCGAGAAAGACTCGGCAATCAATCCAAAGATCGAGATGCTCCGGCTCTCCTCCACGGCTTCCCTTTCATGCCGGAACGATGTAATTGTGGTCGCATCGGTTTCCTGTATCTTTGGGTTGGGCAACCCGGAAAATTTCCGGAACCTCGGCTTTGATCTGTCAGTCGGCCAGAAGATTTCCCGTAACGAGATCATGAGCCGGTTATTGGATCTCCTGTTTGAACGAAACGACATCGACCTTTCCCCGGGCCGGTTCCGGGTCAAGGGCGACACTATCGATATCGTACCGGGCTACTACAACAATATCATCCGGATCGAACTTTTTGGCGATGAGATCGAGCGTATCCGGGAAATTGACAAGAATACCGGTGAAAAAAAAGAGGAGATGAAATATTTCTACGTCTACCCCGCACGCCACTTTGTCACTCCGGAGAGTGCGCAGAAAACCGCTATTCTCTCCATAAGAGAAGAACTCGAAGAAGTGCTCCCAAAACTCGGGCTCATTGAAGCCCACCGGCTCCGGCAGCGGGCAAATTTTGACCTTGAAATGATACAGGAAACCGGCACCTGCAAGGGGATTGAGAATTACTCCCGGCATTTTGACGGCAGGAAAGCAGGCGAGAAACCGTACTGCCTGCTTGATTATTTCCCGGAAGATTTCCTGATGATCATCGATGAGAGTCACCAGACTGTCCCGCAGCTGCACGGGATGTACAATGGCGACCGGTCACGCAAGGAGACGCTTGTGAACTACGGGTTCCGCCTCCCTTCCGCACTCGACAACAGGCCCCTGAAATTCCATGAATTCGAGAAGTACATGCGCCAGGTGGTCTTTGTCTCTGCAACACCCGGGCCCTATGAATTAAAGCACTCGACGCAGGTCGTTGAACAGATCATCCGGCCGACCGGCCTTGTCGACCCGGTAATCGAAGTCCGGCCTATTGAAGGGCAGACCCTCAATGTAATTAACGAGACAAAAAAGACCGTGGAACGCGGCGACCGGGTGCTTGTGACTACGCTCACAAAAAAACTTGCCGAAGAACTCTCCGAGTACCTTGCCGACCGTGGCATCCGTACCCGGTACCTCCATTCAGAAATCCAGACACTCGAACGGACCGAGATCATCCGGGAGCTCAGGCTGGGCAAATTCGATGTGCTTGTCGGTATCAACCTGTTGCGTGAAGGCCTTGATATTCCCGAGGTCGGGTTTATCGGGATCCTCGACGCGGACAAGGAGGGGTTCCTCCGGGACGCACGGAGCCTGATCCAGATCATCGGCCGGGCCGCACGGAATGTCAACGCAAAGGTCGTGCTCTACGCTGACTCAATGACCGATTCGATGAAAACTGCAATCTCGGAAACACAACGCCGGCGCCAGATGCAGATCGCCTATAACGAAAAACATCACATTATCCCCCAGACGATAATTAAGCCCGTAAAAGAAAAAGAGGTCGAGATCAAGGATACAAAATATCTCCCGAAGGCCGAGATTCCAAACGTAATTATTGAGATTGAAAAGCAGATGCGGGACGCGGCAGACAACCTTGACTTTGAGCGGGCTATTGCACTCCGCGACCAGGTGAAAAAATTAAACGAGCGGTTGAAACACGGGGGAACTCATCCGCAACAAGGATAGAAGAGTCACGGGCAACTTCAAAAAGGATCAGGTTTTACTGCCACATTACTTTGCCATACTATCAGCAGATTTAGCATTCCCCATATCCGGAACACCAACCATATAGTAACGCTTGATAAATTCCCGCACTTTTTCAGATTCTATCCATCCCTGGTCAAGCTGCGTAACGATCCTGTCAATCTCCCGTGCCTGAAAAAGGATCTTATCAGTCACCTCTCCGGGAGACAAGCTTGAGAGACCAACGATCACTGCAAGGGGGTTCCGTATATGATCTCCAAGAATGGCAAACTGTTCAATATTCTTTTCAATCTGCTCGAGTGCCGATCTTTTGACCGCTTCCATCTGCTTTCTGTCGGTAATATCGATAAACGATGCCATGATGCAGACGGGATTGTTCTTTTCATTTTTTACAAGGTTAATCCAGAGCAGGATATAAAACGGAGTCTCATCCGATTTCTTAAGGGGCAGCTCCCCGAACCAGCTTCCTTTCCCAAAAAGCGCCTCCCGTATTGTATCCTTCCCGTTTTTTGACGCGACATATTCCCACAGGGATTTATGAATAAATTCCTGCGCACTGTCAGATCTCATCATTTTCACAAGTGAATTGTTCACATACGTGATCCCAAAGTCAAGATCCATGATGGCAATCGCGTTGATTGAAGAACTGATTGCCTGATCTTTTATGATAAGTTCTTCTTCGGCCTGTTTTTTTGCGGTGATATCGACAATGGTGCAGACAAACTGGTTATCCGGGAGCATCCCGGCAGACAGCAAAACCCAGATGGGGGTACCGGCCTTTGTTAAAAACCGGGTTTCAAAATTTTCTACGTTCCCCTGCCGGGAAAGGGTCTGGAAAAACCGGTCGCGATCAGCCGGGTCAACCCACATCCTTGAAAACGGGATGGCCTCAATCTCTGTTGGCTCGTAACCAAGCGTATCAGCAAACCGCCGGTTCACTTCCTGTACCGTGCGATCCAGACTGCTCAAAAGGCCGATTCCGGCTTCAGAATAATTAAAAATTCCCCGGTATTTCACTTCATTTTTGCGCATGTGGAGGGCAAGACTTGAGACAACTGCTGCAACACCAATGAAAACAACGCAGGTAATAGAAGCTGATGCAATTTTTCCAAGAGATCCCCCTGAGGTAATAGCAACCATCCCGATATAGAGTGCAGCGATTACAGCAGAAAATGAGACCCCCCAGCGGGGATACCAGTATGCTTGGATCACAATCGGGATATAGAGAAGATTTGTTGCAACAGCCGCGGTGCCGGTACCGGACTGGAGTGCAAGAATGTTTACAAGAAGCGCAAGGATTGTAGTATTGACAATAATAAACAGCCAGAGATCAATAAAACTCTCTTCACGTTCACTCACAAGGGTGGATGATCCTGTCATTGGGCCCCCGGATCAGGACTTTCACGAAAAATCAGCCTTATCTCCACTCTTCTCGTTCCTCTTTTAAGTAATTTCACATTATATTATCATATTAAAAAAACTTTTCGGTATGACGGGAGACAAAGAAGAAAAAAGAGAGCAGCATTTGGATAACGGGATAAAAAAATCCTGCATTTTCAGACCGGTGTCCCGTTTTTTCCGATATCGGGAATTCTACCGGTTCGTAGCGTAGATTTTTCGCATTATAAAAAATATAAAATAAATTATTGTATATTTATAGCTTGTGAATTTTATCCGAATCCCCACTGTGCAAGGGTTGTATGCGACGGATCGACATCCGTCCAGCTCCATCCAAGGGCTTCGATGATCCGCGATATGGGTTGTTCGACAGTCTTTTCAAGCATCAGTTCTAAATCCGGGACAAATTCTTTTGGAACCTGATCAGCATATTCAAAACAGAGCACATCGGTCTTGGGGTATTTTCCGGTCACTGCTTTTATATAGATACGCTTTGGCTTGCTGCCCTTACCAAACTCGGTGCGCAAATACTTGTTGGCGTACCGGGCGCCCCTTACCTGCGCATCATCTGTCTCGTAATCGTCAAGGGATTTTCCGATGCCGCCGGGAATACCGATCTCATCAAGCGAGAATTTCCCGGCACGGTATTTCGTAATAATCCCACCAAGGTAAGACTTTATCTCTGAATATTCTGCCCCGGCAAGGATCATCTCCATCACTTTTGACTGGACGGTTTTTGTGATCTGCGGCGTGTCGCTGCGCCGGATCTCAAATCCTACAATATCAATCTGGTCTGCCTCTACCCCTTCCTTCCAGACAAGCCGTCCTGCATACCGCTTCTTCTTTCCGGCCTGGAAGAACCGGGCGTAGATCTTCTCGAACTTGATGGAAAAATAATGCGTGTCTGCATTCAGTTCGCGCCGGGCGAAATCCTGGTAACTTGCATTCAGCTGTTTTTCGAGTTTTCGGGCGGTTTCAATGGTTTTTTCCTGGTCGAGCGGCGGGATCTGGACCATGCAGGAATCGGTGTCGCCATATATTACCGTGTAGCCCTGCTGTTCGATAACCCGCCGGGTATGCTCGATAATTGCCCGGCCCACCGATGTAACGGCTGCACCAATCTCCCGGTCAAAGAGCCGGAACCGGGTATACCCCGATACCCCGTAGTATGTATTCATAATCACTTTGAGCACGTTCTGCTGCATATCATACAGCACATACTTCGGAGAACCATACGGGAATGTGTTCCGGAGACTCTTTCGGGCGTCACGTTCCTTTAACAGTTCCGAAAGGATACTCCGCGTCAGCCCGTCAGGCTGTTTTTTGAACCGGATGCCGTTTGGTGCAACAAGTTCCCCGTCCGGATCTTTTGTCTCAGGCGATGCGTTGATTGTCATCATCGCCATCGGGTAGAGCGATTTTAAATCGAGCACAATGACATTTTCCCGGACGCCCTTACTCGGTTCAAAAACCGTCGCCCCCTCAAACTCCTCGGCGTTTGCAAAACCTTTGGACGGCAGGACATATTTCCCGTGGGCTTTTCTTAGGATATAGACATCGATGACACTTGATGAGTTGAGCGTCTTATCCAGCGGGCAGCCAACATAACGGGCAATCTCCCGGTAGAAACCGACAATATTGTCCTTCCTGTTGATCGCAACGCAGAGTTCGACATCCTTGTAGTTATACTCAACAAGAAGCGCCGGTTCTTTCTTCCAGAGATCGGAAACCGTACCGGTATACCTTACTTTGCTTTCGCCAACCTCTTCCTGTGCAATGGCATCGAGCCGGTAGGACTCCTTCTGGGTTGAATGCATCTTCTTGTAGCCGGTGAGCAGATCAAAGAGCGCCCGGCCACGAACTGCATTCCTGTCAGTCATCCCGGGCAGGCGGGCAAGCATGACCGGCGAGAGACCTAGTTTTTCCATCCTCCCGGTAATATAGGGCATATCGAACTCAACAAAGTTCCATCCCGAGAGGATATCGGGATCGCGTTCGGCAATATAAGCCCCGAATGCTTTGAGCATGGAAACTTCATCCGGGTACGTGCAGATCGTGTGTGTGCCTTTCCGGAAACACCCGTTTTTAAGACCACCATTAGTTTCCTTTTCAGAAATTTCGGCAGGTTTCTCTTTACCGCCAAATAAAAAGGTCGTATAATCGTCATCGAACGAATCATGGCAGGTAATACAAATAATTGCATCACGCTCGGTATCAGGAAAACCCCGCTCGTCCTCGCACTCGATATCGATCATGCAGACACGGGCCGGTGCGTCGACTTCAGTCGGCACAAGAGCATGATAATCAATGGTGGTTTCTGTGGTTGATACGGCCCCGGTAAGCCCGCAGTCAATCATGAAACGGGTCGCAAAGGGAATATCGGCTTCGAAATGCCGGAACCTCTCCCTCATGTCCTTGACATCGCCCGGGCGGACAGTATACAGCCGTTTCAGTTTCTCGCCACGGATCGACTTGTATATTGTATCGGGTTCGACAGTTACCTGTGCCGGAATAGTCTGGCCAACCTGATCTTCAGGCACATAGAAATATGGCAAAAACCCGGTTACATCAAGCCGGTGCGCCGAACCCCCAGTGTCCCTCCCGAAAATATGGATAATCGGCCCATCCGGACTGTTGCTGTATTCCACCTGGTTGATGGCAATTGTCAGGATGGCTCCGGACTTCTCAAGCGTAGTAGGCACAGTCACCGTTTCCGTGGGCCTCATGACCTGGACGGGCATAATCTACGGCACCGCCGAATGGCTGAGATCCCGGACAAATGTTCCGGCCCTGTCCATCCCTTCTCTTTCCCAGGCGTCGAGATCCCACTGTACAATTTCATGAATGCCATTTTTGCCGACCCGTACCGGCACGCCAAGCGAACACCCTGATAACCCGTATTCACCGTCAAGCACCGCTGAACTGGGAATGGTATTCTGTGAATCGAAAATCAGCATCCGGACAAGTGATGTAATGTGGTATGCCGGGCCAAAGACGGTCCCGCCCTTTCCTTTGATCACTTCCATGCTTGCACCACGGAGTTCCTGCTGGATCTCATCCCGCTCCCTGTCCGGAACCTGATACGGGAGTCGGGAGAAGACCGGGACCTGGTACTCCCCGTGTTCACCAAGAACCATAGCCGGCCCCTTCATATTACGGTTGCAAAGAGAAAGCGCGAACCGTGCACTGTCCAGCTGGCCGCCAAACCCGATACAGTTCTCACGGGGTAACCCGGTGAGATGGTGCAGGAGGTAGTTGTTAACGTCCATGGGATTTGTTACCGTAACAAGGAGACCGGAGAAACCTTCAAGCAACCGGGCACATTGATTGATCACGGGGAGATTCACTTTAAGAAGATCAGCACGAGTCTTGATATCCGGGGTCCGGGGAACACCAGCCGAAAAAACACATACGTCAGCATCCCGGATTGCATTTTGCCCGGTCAGGATCTCGACCGGAAGGCCGGTATGCCGTATATCAAGCACCTGTGCTTTTAAGAGACTGCTGGTGCGGTCATAGAGCGCCAGTTCATCTACAATACCCATTGCGGCAGCAAGATAGGCAACCTCCCCGCCGACTCTTCCAACTCCCACCACTGCAAGCCGCGTCATTCTCGTTTCCAGTCTAAGGTATGTATCTCTAAAATTTAAGTGACTACCGACATGATGGTAGCAGTTTTTCAGAGAAAAGATGTTCTTTATTATTTATTACGTCCATTCTGTGATGGATGGTCGTACTCAGGACGGGCCCGGTGACAGTCGGTGGTGTGGCACTTGACAACCATCTTGTCCTTGCTGCCGGGGTTCTTGGAACAACCGGGGCATCCCTTTCGCGGATGCTTGCCCGGGGCGCCGGTGGCGTGGTGACCAAATCGATTGGTCCGCAGCCAAAAAACGGGCATGCCGGACCGTGCGTTGCTGTACTTGATAACGGGATAATAAATGCCATGGGGCTCCCCAACCCGTCAAAGGATTTTACCGACGAACTGAAAAATCTCGGTAATAAACCGGTAATCGTCAGTATATTCGGTGGGAACCCGGAGGAATTTGCAGAAGTCGCCGGTTGGTTTAAAGGAAAGGCCGCCGGTTTTGAACTCAATCTTTCCTGTCCCCATGCGGAAGGCTACGGTGCGGCAATTGGTGTCGATCCCGCTCTTGTCGAAGCCTGTACCCGCGCGGTAAGCGCTCTCGGTATGCCGACATGGGTTAAACTCACCCCGAATGTCACCGATATTACTGCAATCGGAAAAGCAGCGGAGCGGGGAGGGGCGACTGCAATCGTCGCTATCAATACTCTAAAAGCGATGCGCATATCGACAGCGCTCAGGCGCCCGGTGCTCGGCAACAGGTACGGCGGGCTTTCCGGGGAGGCAATCTTTCCGGTAGCAGTGCGCTGCGTTTACGAACTTTACGAAGCCTGCAAAATTCCCATCATCGGGTGCGGCGGAGTATCCACAGCAGATAATGTGATCGAGATGATGATGGCCGGCGCACAGGCTGTCGAAATTGGCAGTGCAGTCCAGAAGGATATCAGCATCTTTGAGACCATTAAAAGTGGATTATACGCGAAAAAAGGCATCGCACCGGAAAATATTGTGGGGTGCGCCCATGAGTGATCAGCTGCCAGTCCAGGTTTCCATTACCGAGGTAAAAGATGAAACCCCCTCGGTAAAAACATTTTTCTTTGATCGCGAGTTTTCTTTTGAACCCGGCCAGTTCGTCATGGTCTGGGTGCCGGGTGTCGATGAAGTACCGATGGCTCTTTCTTCGGCTAACAGCATCACCGTCCAGAAAGTCGGCGATGCTACCGGGGCGATGTTCGGATTTTCCGCAGGTAACCCGCTTGGTATCCGGGGGCCGTTTGGCAACGGGTTTACCAAAGGTGAGAAGATGCTTGCCATTGCCGGCGGTGTCGGGGCAGCTCCCCTCCTGCCGCTTGCCCGGGCTGATTGTGTCATGACGATGCTTCTTGGGGCACGGACCGAGAAAGAACTCCTCTTTGTGGACCAGCTGGATGAAAGCACCGATGTCCTGATCGCAACCGATGACGGTTCACTTGGGCAGCGCGGATTTGTTACAGATCTCATGAATGACCTGAACCTTGCCATCTATGACCGGATTGCTGTCTGCGGGCCGGAACCGATGATGAGAGCTGTGCTTGCAAAAATCGATAGCGCAGGGTTTGCAGCAAAAACTGAATTCTCCCTTCACCGGTACATGAAATGCGGGGTTGGGATCTGCGGGTCATGCTGTATCGACCCGGACGGCCTGCGGGTCTGCCGGGACGGTCCGATATTTTCCGGCGACAAACTCAAAAAAAGTGAGTTTGGGCATTACATGCGGGACGCAAGCGGCAGGAAGAAAAATATCTGACCGGGGGATTTCCCAAAAAAATCACCGGCTTGCTCCGGTATTACTCTTTTTATCGTGTAAAAAACCGCTAAAGAATTACAAAAACGCCCTTTTTTGTCTCCGGTAATTCCTGACTGTGCCCCCCTTTTCAGCAGGGCATGCTCTTTAAAACTTTTTTGGGCCACCCCCACCCGATGCCGACACTGGAGAGGGTGTCCTGTTTTATTCATGAATGTGTGGAGGGGGCAGGGGGGTTACCCTTGATCGGTATTGCCCGGATGGCCACATTCTCCCATTACATGAAAGGCAGACCCCCTCTTCCTTCACAGGTGGGAGGGGGTGGCACTTAAGTTCAGGACGATAGCCTTCACGCGAATCACACGGTTTGGGACTGGAATTCCGGGGGTGACCCCCTCCTTTTGTTGACACGGGTGGGGGTGTCATACATTTTCCCGGAAAACCCGTTGGGGGGGGGGAGGGGGGTCCCGGATTTTTTTAAGGAGGGGACTACCCACCATCACCAATGAGAGATGAGGTTGTGCAGAGAGGACTATATTCTAAAAAGATGTGTACTAAAAACACGCTGTGATCCGGTGGATCACAGAGAAGTATGAAAAACAAAACACCCTTTGCGGAATCAGAGTTTTCATACCGGCAATCGTTTTTTCAGGATTGGCCAGCCAGGATCAGGCACTCCGGTTTACACATCAGTGCCCAATGGCAGGTATATCGGTTTTGGGGACAAACCGGTAACTTCCCCTGGGGACATGTATGTCGAACCGTGCCCCATTCCCGGGAGTGCCCGTCTCTTTTATGGACAATCCGGTTATACCAAGGATTTCCACGATCAAAAACAGCCCGTATCCCGTATTGCGGAAATATTCACGCCGGAATATCCGCTCCTCTGCACCTTCGGGGATACCAATTCCGTTATCTTCGCAGGAGATTACAAGATCCGTGTCATTTTCACAACAGGAAAATCGGATTACCTTCACGTGCTTCCCATGGACAAGCGCGTTCTGGATAAGGTTCGTAAACACCTTCGGAAAAGCCACATCCGCAAAGACCTCAAGATTATTGATGTCTATGTCGAGCATCACTCCATTAAGGTTCATCCCGTAAATCGATGTTTTGATTGTTGCGCCGATGTCCTGCCAGCGGGGCTTGCTCTCGCCGATTGCCTGGTAATCCCGGGTAAACTGGATCTGTTTCTGGATCATCCTTGTGATATTCTCGATCTTTTCAAGGTACCCGATAATATTCGGGTCGGTCTCTGCTTCCCGGATAAGCGCAAGATACATCACAACAGCTGTTATCTGGTTGAGAATATCGTGGCGGGTGATGCTTGAAAGGGTATTGAGTTTGTGATTGGCAAGCTGGATGGCGGACTCGAACCGTTTGCGTTCATCAATTTCAGCTGTTAGTTCTGCATTAGCATGTAATAGTTCCCGGGTCCGTTCGTTTACTCGGTATTCAAGGTCTTCGCGGGCTTTCTCGATAACCTGTTCCGCCATTTTTCTGGAGGTAATATCGATTGCCGAGCAAATCACAAGGGTCTCCCTGATAACGGTTGCAGAGACAAGGAACTGGCGTTTTGCGTTGTCGCGGGCCGTAAAGACCAGTTCAATGTCAGTAGTATTCTTACCTTCCCGGATTTGCCGGACGAAGCGGTCCCGGCTTTCTGCATCAGGGATGATGCGCGACAAATCAGACCCGGTAAGTTCTGTACTTTCATACCTGAGCATATTCGCACATTTTTTGTTTATCTCATTGATTTTCAGGCTGTCACGGTTGAAGGTAAATATGCCGGCCTGTGTGTTTTCAAAAATGCCCTTGTATTTCCGCTCTTCTTCCCTTAAGCCCTCGGCAAATGATGAGGTTACAACGCCGATGGTGATAAATACAACAAACCACGCGGTCGAAACCGCCACAGCATCCGGGTTAAAACCGCTGTAAAAGTAAACAAGCAGGATATATACCGTGCTGATTCCAAGCGTGAAAAGTACCCCACGGTCCGGGCAGAAATAGACAAACAGGATAATAGGGAGGAAATATATGAAAGGGAACACTTCGTAAATCCCGAGAGAGAGAGAATAGATTGTTGATATTATCGTCACAATAATTGAGATGAGAATCGTTACCGTCCAGTAAATCTGCTGCTTTTTTTCAAGGGACATATCGATACTCATGGTCGTTTCGCCTTTGTGTTACGGGACTCGTCCTCGCGTTCTTTTGAAAGGAGCGCCTGTTCAAGCGTGCGGCGCTCCCTGATTTCTGCCCGCAGGTCGTCGTTTAACTTTTCAAGGTGTGCCGTACGTTCCCGTACCTGCCGTTCGAGATCTTCAAGAGTCTCGCGGATCTGTTCATCATCAGCCGTTACCTCCATAACATTGACAACAGAACAGAGCACGGTATCGTTTGTTACATAAAGGGGGGTAATGATACAGTGAAGCATACCTCCGTTTTTCTGCCGGAAAACGACTTTGGATTCTGCACCGGTTTTTTGTGATTTTACATCGTCCAAAAACCGCCGTTGCGCCTCAGTATCCGTCCAGATTATATTTACAGGCCTGTCCTCAAGTTCTTTTTCTGAATACAACAGCCACTGTGCGCATTTTTGGTTGGTACTTTTGATACGCAGGGTCACGGGATTAAAACAGAAAGTGCCATCCCGGGTATTTTCAAGAATATGCCGGATCCGTGATTTTTTTTCAATGAGGCCATTTGCATAAGAAGACGAGACTACTGCAATGGTGATAAAAATTGCAAACCAGGCTGTGGAAACCGCAACAAGGACGGGATCAAATTCCCCGAGCAGGTATACAAAGGCGATATAGACAATACTTATTGCAAGCGCAAAGAGGACGGCACGACGTGGCCAGAACCAGACAACACAGATTATGGGAAGGATGTAAAGGAACGGGTATACTGAAAGGATGTCATGAGTAAGGGAGAAAATCGTACCGATAATGGCACACAGAGATGTCAAAAGAACGATAGAGACCTCAAGCAGTGTTTTTTTATCGCATGAAAGAGGGCCCATATCTGTGTTCCCGCGTGACAGGGAGAAAATGCACCTGCCACTATAAATTCACTACTCAAACTGTGAGATTTTAACACATATAATGTTAGAGGAATAAATCCGGGGTTTACAAAACCGTATTTGACAATGCAAAATCCTGTTTTCGCTTTATTTATACGGTGCCAGAACGTCGTTCACGGGACCGGCTGACCGGGCTTTTCTGAAGATGTGCCGTTGATGTGCTCCAGTTCTTCAAGCTTGTTGATGTTCATAAACGTCCTGAGATCCGGGTCAAATGCCCGCAGTTCTTCAACCGGGATATAACGGCTGTTTATCGACTGGATCATTGCACGGAGCGAGAGGGACGTGTGGCTTTCAAGGTACGAGAGAAGCGCAGTCCGCCGGTAAACTGCATGAAGGGGTTCAAGCATCCGTTCGTTCCATTGGGGAATTGCTGCATCATACTCACCAACAGCATCAAAAAGGTACGAAACCACGGATGTTTCAACGCAGGGCATGTCGCATGCCGATACAAAAACAAGATCTCCTTTTGCCACAAGGGATCCTGCATGGAGCCCGCCGATTGGACCAAGGCCCTGCCGGATATCGCTTGTGCAGGTAACGTTGCCAACCTCCCTGAAACGGGTACATTGCGCAGGATCACGGGCGACAATGACAATTTCATCGACAATTCCTGACAACGAACCGACCAGCCGTTCGATGAACGTCTTTCCTTCGTATGTAAAGAAGTATTTCTCCTGGCCGTTTGCCCGCCGTGCCTCTCCCCCGGCAAGAATTATCGCAGATCGCATTATGTGACTCCTGTGAGTATGGGGAAATTACCGGGAGAACGGTCAGAGTCAGGCTGATTGAAATAATCTTGCCATTTTTTATATGCACAGGAGAGGTCTGCGGCCACAGGCCAGTCATCAGCATGGACTCTTCGCATCAGTATTTCCATCATTATTCTCCCCGGTTGATAACAATAATTTACCGGGATACAATTAGATATACCGAAATAATCCGGAAGGCTTGTGCACATTTTTATTCACTGGCCCAATCGTTTTTTGCCTTTTTTTTCGAGCAAAAGAAGCAGTTCCTTAATCTCGATTGCAGGTGAAAAACCACCAATTCCCTTTGCTGCCACAATCCGGTGACATGGCACGACAAGAGGTGTGGGGTTGTGAGCCATCGCCCGACCTACAGCACGGGGTGATGTCCCCACTTGTGCCGCAATCTCCCCGTAGGTGGCAGTGCTGCCATAGGGCACATTCCGGACCGCCCGGTAAATCCGGGCGGAAACGGTGTCGCCTTCGCAGGCAACAGTATCCCACTCTTTCAGGTCAACAAACCGGCCTGCACAGTACTGCCGGATGGACGCCGGGACCGGACCGGTTATCTCGGTCGGAGCAAACCGGACGCGGTGAATAGTATTCCCGCTCCACCAGACATGGACGTACCAGAGGCCGAGCCGGCATGATCCCCCGGTTACTTCCATTTCGCGATCACCTCGCGGAACTTCGCGCTGTCACACTCGATCATTTCTTCCTGCATCCATACCGGCAGCGCAGATTTGACCCGCTTTTCAAGGAACCGGCGTTCGCCAAGCACAAGGACCCCACGGTCCTCCGGGGTGCGCAGCACGCGCCCGAGTGCCTGGAGCGCCCGGTTGATCGCCGGCAGCGTGTAGCAGAGGAACTCCCCTTCATCGCCATATTTGTGCCGGAAGTACTCGATGACCATTTTCCGTACCCGGTTAAAGGGGGCTAGCGGAAGACCGATCACCATCGCCCCGGAAAGCATCTCTCCCCGGTAGTCCAGCCCCTCGCTCCATTTCCCCCCGCAAACCGCAAACATAATACCGGACTCTCCTTTAGAGGGAAGGGAGAGGAACTCGTTAAGCGCTGCGCCGGCTTCTGCCGGGTCCCGGGGTTCGATATACATCTTGCGCCGACTGACTGAATCCGCAGCAAGCGAGGCATAGGATTCAAGGATTTGGTAACTGGGAAAATAGATCGCCCGGTTCTTTTTAAGCGCGGCAAACGCGGTGATATACCGCACGATCTTTTCCGTATTCTCCCTGCTCTGCCGGAGCGAATATGCAGTCGTAATGTCTGTAGCACAGCAGATGAGCCGGTTCTCTTTTGGGAACGAATTTGGCAGTGCAAGAGTGGAGACTTTCGCGTCATTAAAATAAAGCCGCCGGTAACTTTCGACCGGGGATAATGTGCCGGAAATCAGGATGCAGCAGGCATGCTGGGAGCAGATCTCCGTAAGCGGGGCGGATGGATCGATGTTCCGTACTTCAAGGACAATCCCCTCATCGGTCTTTTTGTATACGGTAAGGTATGCCGGGTCATGAGCGGACTGCGAGAGCCGGAACATGAAAATGGTCAGGCGCTCAATCGCGGTCTCACGGAACTCGCCGGCCTTCTGGTTTTTTTCACGGACAGTCTCGGCAAGACCCATGAGTTCATCTACGATCTCGTCCATGTCCTTCCAGAGCGAGCCCCTGACAATCATCCGGTCAAAGATCCCGGGATCGAACCAGTCCTCGGGCTCCGGGGAATTTAAAAGGCCACGGATGAACTCGGACAGCCGGGGAAGGACATGCCGGACAGCCTCTGCCCCTTTGTGGACGCGTTTCATACCCGCAAGCTCGCGGGTCGCCTGTTCGAGGTCCTTTTCAGCAAGCTCAATGCTTTCAATCGACTGGATTGTCTCGCCGCAGTTATGGGCTTCATCGATAAGGAGCATCACATCCTGTGGCTCGACATTAAGATTCGCATACAGCTGCTCGCGGATCTCGCGGTCAAACAGGTGATGGTAATTGAGGATGATCACATCCGCGCCCTTTGCCGCGTGCATCATGAGTTCATAGGGACAGATATCGCCGGCAAAACCAACGACTTCCTGGGGCCGGACGGGATCAGCAAGCACCCGTTCTGCTTTCGAGCGCACCGATGTGGAAGGCACCATCTTCACGCCACCGGTGTCCCCGGGCACAAACATTTTGCTCGCGATAAAATACGGGCAGATAAGCGGGTGCTCGCGGTCCATCCGCCGGATCTGCTGGACGATAAACGGGTCCTTTATCGGGACAAGGGCGCCCCTGTCCGCCCGGTCACGCATGAGCGTTGACGAAAATGCCTTGACACCTTCGCAGCGCCGGTAAACATCCCCCTCGCCACCCAGCGGGCACATGCTCTTTTTCCCGACAAGATAGACCGTCTTTAACTTCGGCTGCTTCTTTTTCACAAGCGCAAGTTCGCGGATAAAGGTCGTCAGCTGGCTGACGGTCCGGACAGCGATTACAATTTTTTTGTCTTTGCGTTCGGCAAGAAGGGACGCAACAACACTGGACTTCCCGCTCCCGGTCGGTGCATCGATCATGCCGATCCCGCCCTCGCGGGCGACATCAGCGGCAAATGCAAGCATTTCTCGCTGGTGGGGGCGATATTCTGAATACGGGAAGAAAGGATCAAAACTGTCCATTGCCGGCTTATATTTGGCGCTTATGGGTTTTATGGGCGTCGATAAGATTCCGGATGGCTTTCCCGCGAGGCTATGCTCAACGCTAATATTCCCGCGCAACCCATCTGATCCTATGGCAGTTCACCCCATCGAGTACCGGTACGGCACAACGGAAATGCGCGCCGTCTGGAGCGAGGAGAACCGGTTTTCCTGTATTGTAGCTGCGGAAGTCGCGCTCGCAAAGGCTGAGGCAAAACATGGCCTCGTCCCTGCAGATGCGGCAATTGAGATCGCAGAAAACGCACAGAAAGCATCCCTTGACCGTGCAAAGGAAATAGAGGCAGAGATCAGCCACGACATGATGGCGATTGTAAAATCAGTCTCCGAAGTCTGCGGGGAATCCGGGCGGTGGGTGCACTACGGGGCCACATCAAATGATATCCTCGACACGGCTACCGGTCTCCAGCTGGCACAGGCAATGGACCTCATCGATGCGAAACTGCGGAGTCTCCTTGGAGTGCTGATCCGGCGGGCAGAGGAAACAAAGACTCTTGTGGCTGTCGGAAGGACACACGGGCAGCAGGGCGTGCCGACAACCTACGGCCTCCGGTTTGCAATATGGGCAAGTGAGGTCGGCCGTCATATCGAACGGCTGGAACAGATGCGCCCCCGGGTCGCTGTCGGGCAGATGACCGGCGCAGTAGGGACACAGGCCGCGATTGGCCCGAAGGGAATGGACGTGCAGGAAACGATGATGGAGCACCTCCACCTCAACTCTGTCGATGTTTCAAACCAGGTAATCTCGCGGGACCGGTATGCAGAATATTTCATGTTCTGTGCAAACGTCGCCACGACACTTGACAAAATTGGCGTCGAGATCCGTTCGCTCCAGCGCACGGAGATTGGCGAAGTCGAGGAGGCTTTTGGCGCAAAACAGGTGGGTTCATCGACAATGCCCCACAAGCGGAATCCCATAAAATCAGAACAGGTCTGCGGCCTTGCGAGGATTATCCGTTCATCAGTAGAACCGGCGCTCCTCAACAATACGCTGTGGGACGAACGTGACCTTACCAACTCTTCCTGTGAACGGGTGATCTTCCCAGAAGCATCGATCCTTACCGATCACTGCATCAGGCTCATGACGACAGTGCTCGACAACCTCGTGATCAACCGCGCAGGGATCCGGCGCAACCTCGCGTTCCTCCATGGGATCAATATGGCGGAATCGGTCATGATCGAACTCACCCGGCGGGGCATGAACCGGCAGGACGCACACGAACGGGTACGTCTCGCAAGCATGCAGGCGCTTGCCGAGTGCCGGCCGCTTGCCGATGTGCTCGGCGCAGACTCCGAAGTCATCCGTTTCTGCAAGCGGGACGAACTCGTATCCCTCCTCGCGCCGGATTCTTATATCGGGACTTCTGTTGAACAGGTCAACAGGGTGATTGAAAAACTCAGGCCCTTTGTTCTCTGATTTCCTTTCCTTTTTTCAAATAAAAGATTACAAAGTAAAAATTTCAAAAACAAAAAGATAACTATAATGACAGATTTATACCTACCAAGGTGAAAAATTCTGGTAATGGAGCGGCAGATAATCATCAGGGGACAACCGTACACTCACACAGATATTGTACGGTTCTCGGTTATTGCCTCGGTGACGCTCTCGTCTATCCTTATAACGGCTGTCGCCCTGTCGCGTGACGCCGGGCTTCTCTCTTCACAGCTCTTCTATTTCCCCATCCTTTACGCGACCTATTTCTATCCGAGACGGGGTATTATCCTTGCCGGCCTTTGTGGCATCGTGTATGAATGTCTCGCGTATTTCTCGCTTTATCCGAATATGCCGGCTCTCTGGTTTGCCACCGGCCAGGCGGTTCTCTTTATCATTATTGCGCTTGTGGTTACGTACCTCATCAACCTCATACGGGTGTCGGAAGCACGTTATCGCAGCATCTTTGAGAACTCGCGTGTCGGCATTGTCCTCTTTGACAAGAATGACTTTATGATCAGGCTTGCAAACCAGCAGTTCGCTGCAATGCTTGGATACACCCCGGAAGAACTCAGCCATATGACATTTTCCCAGGTATTTTCCTCCCGCGACTTTCAGCGCAGTTTTTTTGAGTACCTGGGATCCGGGGAAGACATCAGGAATTTTGAGACCTGTTTTACCACAAAATCAAACGAACCACACTGGGTTAACCTCTCGTGGAGCCGGATTGATGACACGGTCGTCAGTTGTTCGGTTATCGATATCAATTCCGAAAAAATTGCCCGGCAGGCAGCCACTGACAGCTCAACCCAGTACCGGCAGCTTACGGAAAGTTCTCCCACCGGCATCGTGATCACGGAAAAGACAAAGATCCTCTTTGCAAACCCGGCATTCTCTGCTTTTTCCGGCTATGAACCAACGGAACTATCCGGGCTTGACCTTGCAGATGCGGTCCTTCCTGATGACAGGGAGCGGTTCATGACGTTTGCCAGTCGGTGGGAAACCGCCGCGCCTGTACCAGACCGGGATGAATTCCGGTTTATGACAAAGAGCGGTGAAATCCGGCGGGCTGTACTTTACTTTACACCAATAATCCGGAACAACCGGCCTGCCGGGCTCATCAACATCGTCGACAACACAGAATGGGAAGAGTACCGCGAGCAGGTCGAGCACACCAAAGAACGGCGGCGCGAGATAATGCAGACCGTCGCACACGAACTCAGGGCGCCGCTCCAGCCGGTCATGGGATATCTCAACCTGCTCTTAAGCGACCCCCGCTCTTTTGGCATTACCCCGGATGCCCGCCAGATTATCGACCGTTGCGCAAAGAGTGTTGATCAGGAACGCCAGATTATCAACCAGATGCTCCAGCCATCAGTTATGGAAGGAGAGGAAACAAGTCTCGATTATTCTGTTTTCTCCGTTCCGGAAGTGGTCAGTGCGGTTATCACAAGCGGGGGTTATGCGCTGAAAGCTGATATTGCAACTGATATCCCTCCGGATCTTACCTTTGAGGCAGACCAGAGAAAATTTGCCAATGTTCTCAATGTGCTGATTGCAAACGGCGTGACATATTCAAAACCGCCCAAAAAGGTCTGGATCACGTACCGGGGTTCACCGGAGGTACCCTTCCACCGGCTTGCGATACAGGACAACGGGGTTGGAATTACCGAAACGCAGCTCGATCAGATTTTTAAACCTGATACAAATGGCGGCAACGGGTCATCCCATCACGTAAACGGCGACCATGAAATGTCGCTTGCAGTTGCAAAGAGGTATGTCCAGATGCATGGAGGATACATCAGCGTTGACAGTATTGCAAATATCGGCAGTACGTTTACCATCCATATCCCGAAAAAACGACCAGATGTAAGTGATCGTCATGACGCGTAAGATTGTTGTTGTCGAGGACGACCAGCCTATTCTCGACCTGATGGGAATACTATTAAAAAAACTGGATTACGAGCCGGTACTTATACCAAACGGCCCTGATGCGCTCGCATATGTCAGAACAGAACCACCGGCCCTTATTCTTCTGGATATTATGATGTCCCCGATTTCCGGCTGGGAGTTTCTCAACAGGCTGAGGAATGAATACAATATGCGGGACATTCCGGTGATCCTTTTCACCGCTTCACCAACCGCAGATGGAAAACTGGAAGAACTTCAGGACCCAAAACTTGGAATGCTCCAGAAACCGGTCACATTCAGCGAGCTCAAAGCCGCCCTCCGTAAATTTATTGAATAATTTTTTACGCCGCCATGGATACGGCAGTTGTTTTTACCGGATTTTTTTACTTCTACCGTTTACCCGGATTCTTGTAAAGAACGCATATGAGGCCCTCCACGCTAGGGACACGACATATATCATTATCTATTTTTAAAAAAAATGAAAATATACGTAAGTTTTCGGTTCGCTACCGCCGGAGGGTATCATGATATCGGTATTATGTGTTGACAATGATCCAGCGCTTCTAGAAGCACTAAAAAAGTTCATGGAGCGGGGGGGCGAATTCAGGGTCGATACGGTATTCTCGGCACGCG
This sequence comes from Methanoregula sp., assembly GCA_035353675.1. Lineage (GTDB taxonomy): Archaea > Halobacteriota > Methanomicrobia > Methanomicrobiales > Methanospirillaceae > Methanoregula. The sequence goes on from DAOQAA010000003.1 coordinate 63,004, forward strand.
AAGCAATAGGCAGGCTAAAAAACGAACGGTACGATGCGCTGGTTGCCGAATACCTGATGCCGGATATGGATGGTATTGAGTTACTAAAATATATCCGCCCGCGCTGTAACAGAATGCCATTTATCCTTTTTACCGGCAATGGCGGGGAAGATGTTGCAATAGAGGCGCTCAATACCGGCGCCGACTTTTATCTCCGGAAAGGTAGTGAACCCCGGACCGGTTTTGCTGAACTTGAAACAAAAATACGGTCCGCTGTGGCGCGGCGGCAGAGCGAGCAGGCGCTTCGCCACTCAGAGTTTGCGTACCGGATGCTTGTTGAAAACCTTGCAGATATCATCTATACGGTAAACGACGAGGAGATCGTCACGTATGCCAGCCCCCGGATAAGCCGGTTTGGTTACGATTCAAAAGATGTGGTGGGAAAGGACTTTTCCATGCTTCTCTGTGCTGAGGATATCCCCCCGGTTGCACACAACTTTGCCGAAATAAAACAGGGAATTATTTCATCATTTGACTTCAGGATAACCGATAAGAGCGGCCTGTCCCGGTGGGTGCGGGCATCAGGCCAGCCTTTGATAGATCACGGTAAATGTGTCGGCGTACAGGGCCTCTTAACTGAGATTACGGAGGACAAGAGAATTGATGAAGCCCTGAAAGGACGAGAGGTACTGCATGGGCAGCTTCTCGATACCGCCCCGGACGGGATGTTAATCCTTGATTCCAAAACCTGGACTTTTGTTGAGTTCAACGAAGAAGCCTGTCGGCAACTGGGTTATTCCCGCGAGGAGTTTGCAGGCCTTACCCTGCGCGACCTTGAAGTGGCAGATGCTCCCGAAAAACTCCGGGAAAAGATCCCAGAAATCTTAAAAAAAGGCCAGCTGACCTTTGAGACACGCCACCAGGCAAAAGACGACAGTATCCACGATATTATCGTAACTGCACGGGCTGTTGATGGGGACAAACAAAAAAAGATCGCCGCAATCTTCCATGATGCCACACGGGAGAAAGTGCAGACACAGGCCCTTATTAACCGTGCCGACGGATATGAGAAACTGTATAACCAGTCCCCGGTTGCCTGCCTGATATTTACCCCGGACGGTTATGTTACAAGTATTAACCGGGCGGGAACTGAACTGCTTGGCTGCAAAAAAGACGAGATTTCTGGAAAAACTATTGAAGGGTTCATTTCTCCGGACGAACAGGAACAGTTCCGGACAATTATTAAGGAAATGGCACACTCGGGCAATCCCTGCAGTGCAGCACGGTTTACTCTTCTCCGTAAAGGTGGCGATACCCGTTTTGTCTCCCTTGAGGGCTCTGCAATTCGTGATCCTGCCGGAAAAGCCACACAGCTGTGTGTATTATTAAGCGATATTACCGGCATGGTTGAGGAAAACGAAACCTTGCGTTCCTCCGCTGCCGTGGCAAAAGGGGTTATTGCCGGTGCCCGTGACGGGATCATTGCCTGCACCCCGGAACTTATCGTGAGCGACTGGAACACGGCAATGGAGGATATCAGCGGGATCCCTGTACATGACGCGCAAAAACAGCCGCTTGCCGAAATGCTGCCGTTCATGGACTGTAGTGGGCCGGATTCGGCACCAGTACGCGCACTGTCGGGAGAGATTGTAGCTTCCCCGGAATCCCGGTATGAATACCCGGGGACCAAAAAACGCGGGTGGCTCCGGGCGGTATTCTCTCCCCTGCGGGACGACACCGGTAAAATTGAAGGAATTATTGGAGTGGTCCAGGAGATTACCGTTCGCACGACAGCAGTCCAGAGGATACGGGCGAAAAACCGGCTCTATGCAATCAGTTCTGCGGTAAACGCAATTGCAGCAAAAACCCGGGAACTTGAGACACTGCTAACTGAAACCTGCCGGATTTCAGCACAGGAAGACGCCGTCAGGATGGCCTGGATAGGGCTGTTCGATCATACTGCCGGTATCCTCCGGCCGGTGGCCCATGACGGGAACATGGAATTTGAGGAGTTCCTGCAAAAAGACGGGTACCGGGTCACCGATACGGGAGAAGCAGACGCGCTTGCGTGCGACGCGATTTGTAAAGGAGAGCCGGTTGTCTGCCCGGACACCGGGGCCGGATACACCGCAGGACACTGGAGGGAGGTTGCTTTGTCTCATGGCATCCGGTCTCTTGCAGCGATACCATTCCGGCTCAAAGGAGAAATTGTTGGGGCCATAACGCTCTGTTCTGCTGAACCGGATGCTTTTTCAGATGCAGAATCCGAAGAACTCACGCTTCTTGGCTCTGCACTCTCAGAGGCCCTTGACCTGCTGGATAAAAAAACACTACAGCGCCGTGCCGGCAAAGGGTCGCATGGCAGCTGGGAACGCACCCGTTTCCTTGCAAACGGTCTTGAATCGTCGTCAGTCCCGTTTGCAGCGGTCTTTTCGGATGGCACGACCGGTGCGGTAAATGCAGCGCTCTGTTCCCTCTTGGGGTATAGCGAAGACGAACTGCTCACGCTCCCGTTCACAAACCTTTTTTCCGGAGATAATACGGATAAGGAAAAATGGTTTTCACGCGTCCTTGCTACAAAGAGGCCGGAGCGTTACGAGTGTGCCATCACAACAAAGAACGGCAGCCGTCTCCCGGTTGAGATCTTCCTCCAGGCCATGACCGATGAAACGAGTGGTGAATCCTGCATCTCGTTGTTTATCACAAATATTTCAGAGCGTAAACAAAAGACGGATTTGCTGACCGATGAGCGGCAGCAGTACCACACGTTCTTTGTCACGGCGAGCGCGCCCATGCTTGTCACCACATCTGATGGGACTATCCTTGCCGCCAACCCGGCTGCGTGCCGTTTGTTTGGAACAACATCGGATGCGCTGAGTGCCGGAAAAGACAGCGTTTTCGGACAATCCGGAGATCCACGGTTCGTCGAACTGTCGCGGACCTGTGAGAGGGACGGAAATGCCGAAGGGGATTTGCGGCTTCTTGGGACAGGTAACACACCACTCGACGTGGCTGTCGGGGCCACCCGTATACCTGACCTGAACGGAAAACCTGCCATGAACCTTGTCCTGTGGGATATCACCGAGCAGAAAAAAGCCGGGGAAACTCTCGCACAGGACCAGAGCCGGACTATTGCGATCCTTGACCACCTGCCAAACCCGCTCAGGAGATGTAATGCTGATGGCACAGCAGTCTTTTTCAACAGGGCCTGGTTTGGATTTACCGGAAGGTCTTTTGCAGAAGAGAAAGGCGACGGCTGGAAAAACGGCATCCATCCCGATGACCGCGATCGTTACTGTGATGCCTGTAATAATCCCGGTGCCTGCCAGAGCACAGACGGTATAGAATACCGTCTTCTGGATAAAACCGGCACATACCGGTGGATCCGCGAGATAGCCATACCAGATCCTGCAGTTGGAGGGACCGGGGCTGGAACTACCTGCTCCTGTTTTGACATCCACGAATGGAAACTGGCAGAGGCAGCGCTTGCCGCAGAAAAAGCGCAGTACCGTGCAATTTTTGATAGCACTGCGGATGCCACCCTTCTTGTAAACGGTCACATTATCGACTGTAATGCAGCCGCAACGCGGTTATTTGCCTGTTCAGAAAATGATCTTATCGGCCACGACCCGCTTGAACATTCTCCAAAATACCAGCCGGACGGCAGGGCATCTGCTGAAGCGGTACACCAGTACCTAAAGGCTGCACGCGGCGGGACACCCCAGGCATTCCAATGGGTCAGCACAAAAAGTGACGGGACACCGCTTGAAACCCGCGTCACCCTCACCGCGCTTGATATTCATGGCGAACAGAGGGTGCTGGTTGTTATTGCGGATATGACTGAACAGAAACTGGCCGAGCGTGAAATCCAGAGGCTTTTGTCCTTCCCGCAGATGAACCCCAATCCGGTCATCGAGGTCAGGCCGGACCGGACAATACCGTATACCAACCCGGCAACCGCCCGGGTGCTTTCGTCGATGGGCCTGCCTGATGACCCTGCCGTGTTGTTACCCTCCGATTTTGATGCTATTGTAAAAACCCTCAGGCCAAAAGAACCGGTAATGATCGACCGCGTCGTCCAGGTTAAAGAGAGGTCGTTCCACGAAACACTCTGTTCCGCAGACGGGCCGTCTTCCTTAAGGATTTATGCCTACGATATCACGGACCAGGTGCTTGCAGCAGAAGCACTCGCATATGCAAACCATAAGCTCAACATCCTGACAAGTATCACGAGGCATGATATCCAGAACAAGTTGACCGGTGTTATCGGATATCTTGATCTGCTCCGGGCTTCCCTCCGTGACCCGCAGCTCATCGGGTTTATCGATAAGGCAGAAAGTGCGGCAACCGCGATCCGGCACCATATCGAATTTACGAAGGATTATGAGTGTCTTGGCGGTACTGCCCCGGTCTGGCAGGAGATCGCGCCAATCATCGCAAATGTCAGGTCGCATTTTGATGTAGGGGGAATTGCTTTTGAGGAACCGGATGCAGGATTTGCAGTCTTTGCCGACCCGATGTTTGCCAAAGTCATTTACAACCTCTGCGATAATTCGATCCGCCACGGTGTGTATGTCCGGCATATCAGGATAAAGAGCGAGCCGGTAAAGGCCGGCTGCATGCTTACTTATGAGGATGACGGTGCCGGCATCCCGGAGGACAAGAAAGAACTGATATTCGAACGGGGGTTCACTACCACCGCCGGTTCGGCAAAATCGTCCGGCCTTGGGCTGTTCCTCGTCAGGGACATTCTCGCGATCACCGGCATTACAATTAAAGAGACAGGTGTGCCGGGAAAAGGCTCCCGGTTCGAAATGTTAATCCCGCCGGGAAAGTGGAAAACCGGAGTGGCGAAATAACGTAAGATATTCTTTTTTTTGCCGGGTGCATGTAAAAATACGGTGTCTGGAGATCCCGGTACTTCATATCGTTGGTTTTCAGACAGCACCGGGGAGTCCTCATATCGTTAATCTTTGAGTTTCAGGATCCCGGCATGAACCGGATATGTTTGGAACCGTTTCTAAAAACAAACGAAAAAAGGGAGAGTTCAGATATACCGCGCTTTTAAGGAGAGCTTGCGCGGAGTATAGAGCGGGCGGAACGGTTTTCCTGCCGTCTCTTTCTTTACTGCGTCAGCAAGAGCCTCTGCGGTCATCTGTTCCTTATAGGGCTTGTTTGGTTCGGATTTCCTGCGGATAGTAACGGTAAGCTTCTTGCTTGCCATCTCCTCGTCGCCGATAACAACGACGTAGGGTACCCAGTCCATACCGGCTTCACGGACTTTCTTCCCGACACTCTCGTCGCGGTCATCAATATCGCACCGGATGTTCTGTGCGTTGAAAGAGTCACAGACTTCCTGTGCATAGGTGGTATGGCGTTCTGCAACCGGCACGACACGAACCTGAACCGGTGAGAGCCATGTCGGGAGGGCCGGGACTTTCTGGGTCGAGATGTTTTCAAGGATTGCACAGATCACGCGCTCGACACTGCCCGTCGGGGAACAGTGGAGGATTGGCGGGTGAACCGGGGTGCCGTCGTCCTTATAGTACTTGATATCAAACCGGGTCGAGCTTTCGACATCGATCTGCACGGTCGGGTTCTCGATCGGGCGGTTCTGGCCGTCGATTGCTGCAAGGTCGATTTTTGCCTCCCAGTAGTGGACACGCTCGGAAAGGATCTCGATAAGCATCGGGCAGCTGGAGTCCTTTACAATCTTCTTTACCCATGCCTCGTTGTCGTCGTAGAACTTCTTTGTGCACCGGAATGCGGCGACAAGCTTTGTCTCAAAGTCCCTGCCGGTCTGCCAGCCGATGGCAAGCTGCTCCTCAAAGCACTTCATTGCCTCAGGCATGTCGGTACAGAGCGAGTGCATATCGGGCATTGTAAACGAGCGCAGGCGTTTTAACCCGATCACTTCACCCTTCTGTTCGTGCCGGAAGGAATATGTCGAGAGCTCGTACATCTTCATGGGGAGGGTATTTTTCGAGATGTGCATGTCCCGCATGATCGAGAACATGCCAAAGCATGCGGCAAACCGGAGCATCATGTCCCGGTTGTTGCTCTTGAACCGGTACTGCCGCTCGCCGAACTTGGCCGCGTGCTCGCAGATCGCCTTGTCGCCAAGGTCGTACATGACCGGGGTCTCGACCGGGGTCGCACCGTAAGGAAGGACAAGGGCAAGGACGTAATCGGCGAGAAGGTCGCGGACAAGTTTGCCTTTGGGCAGCCAGCGCAGGCAGCCGACATCGCTTGCCGGCTCGTAATCGACGAGTTCCTTTGAGCGCATCAGGTCGACGTGGGCCGGTTCGCCGCCGGTCGGTTCTGCAACCCCGAGTTCCTTTTTCACAAGGCAGCCAAATGGCGTGTTATCAAGGTACTGGTGGTAGTCATGGGTCTTCCCGTCAGGGGTCATGACAAACCAGTCGTGGGTGACCTCTTTCTTACTCTTCTTGGCGGAGATGGCTTCTCCCTCTTCGCCGCCGGGCACAATCGTCTTTGAGAGCTCGGAGAGCGGGTGGCCCTTGCAGGAGATCTTGAACGACTTGTACCAGCCAAAGGGTGCACGCTTGACGGCAAAGCCTTCTGCGGCAAGGCCTTCCCTGAGTGCGTTTAAGGCCGGCACTGCCACGTCAGGCCGTGCAAGGTCACTGGAAAGGTGGGCGTACGGGTAGATGACGATCTTGTCGGTGTGCACCTGACCTGCAGTCTTTTTTACCTCTTCGATAGCCTGGAGGATGACGCCCTCCATGTCCTCTTCGTCAATAGACTCAACCGCAGAAAAAACAGTGAGCGCGTCTTCTTCGCGATCCGCGAGGACGGCTCCCTCCTCTGCCATCTTTGTCTTCTTTTTTGCTTCGTATTCGATGTAATCTGAATGTATCAGAAGAAGTCGCATTGCTTCATCTCCAATCCGGAACAGTTATTCGTATAAAATTTGCTCTTAATGTATATACCCTCATGCCCCCGGTGCCCTTGATGAGGGGTTGTTAGAATACGATAATGGGTAACTTAATGTATTTGGGGGAGAAGGAGGCCACTATCCGATATTTCACTGGGTGCCAAAACTATGTTGATTGTGGTTATATTGACCCGGGCATACATCGATGATATCCCATACAATATAATCCGGAAGTGGAACAAGGCAAAAATGGTTTAAAGAATCTTTACTGCTCCATCTATGCACTGACCGTGATGTAATTGGTTTTGTCGTTGTGTTGGTCATGCCTACGGGCGGTTCTGGGTTCATTTGAGTGTGCAAAACTTGAGATGAACCCAGTCCCTCTTTTGGAACAACCTCCGGTCGTCCACATGGATCGATGCATACTTGTGCTATTTATTATTCATGTCCACATATTCCAACTGGGCCGGATTTTTTAGAGAAATGAACCAAAACGAGATTTATTTAAAGGGTTGGCGGATTTCACCGGATAATCGAAATTTCTGCGCGGGGGAATATGCCCCATCCAGATTTAACACACCAATAAAAAGAACCCTGAAGGGAATTCTTTTAACTCTGTTTTCTTCGCCGGGACAATCGACTACAGAGAAGGATACACACAATCAGCGATACACAGATTATGATAAATAATACCGGTGACGGCTGCGTCGGTTTTTTTCCTAGAGGGGACGGTGTAATGGACGCAGATGTCGGACTTTTTATAACTGAAACACTTTCCCACACATCATTATCCAGTGTATCGGGTAATTTTGAATAGGAATATTCTCCAGGGCCTAGATCGTATATTGCGCCTTCGGGACCACCCGGTTCGATACCCCCAAGAACTTGCATCCTGCCCTGAAAAACAACCACCTGATGACCATTTCTCGGCGACCAGCCTGCATCATCCGTTGCCGGGTACCATGTTTTCCCGTCATACGAATACCAGGCATCATTAGAAGCGACTTCCTGTCGTCCGTACATGGATTTCAACCCAATATATCCTCCAATCACCCACATCCTGTGTCCAAATATAACCGATTGATGCTGCGTTCGTGCAAGCCAGCTGGCATTTCCCGTTGCCTGGATCCAGGTACTACCATTTGTCGAATACCACGCGTCATTGTAGTTGGTTGAATAACCACGATTGTCAACCCCCTCGCCACCAATGACCCACATCTTATTATCGAATACTAATGAGGTATGACCGAAACGGGGAGACCAGTTGGCATACGCTGTTGCCTGTGTCCAGGTACTGCCATCGGTCGAATACCACACATCGTTTTTATACTCCGTACCGAGCCGACTTGCTGGTGCCAGACCCACTCCACCAATGACCCACATCTTATTATCGAATACGAATGAGGTATGACCGAAACGGGGAGACCAGTTGGCATACGCTGTTGCCTGTGTCC
>DAOQAA010000003.1:71434-72183 GCA_035353675.1 Methanoregula sp.
AGGTACTACCGTCAATCGAATACCACACGTCGTTTTTCAGGTTTGAGCCGGAGTCGTCCCCCAGAACCCACATTCGGTTATCAAAAACAACGGAAGAATGTCCGCTTCTGGGAAGCCATCCGGCGCTGTCCGTTGCCCTGCCCCATGTGACACCGTCAGAGGAATCCCAGACATCGTTCCCTCCCGATCCCCCCAACACCCACACCTTATTATCGAATACGAGTGCGGTATGATCGAAACGGGGAGACCAGTTGGCATTGTGTGTCACGGGAATCCATTTCTCTCCGATTATCTCGGCATCAACAGCACCGATACAGACAATACCGACAAGGACGATGAGAAGCCCTGCTTTTACCGGTACAGCCCCATATCGTAATCTCAAGATGAGCATCCTCCGGTAAAACTTCCGGAAATCCTTAAAAATCCCCTCCATCGGTTGTACAAAAAGAGAGGTGATCCCGGGCCTTTTTTGGGACAAATCCCTGTTAACCACACAGATCAATGCATAATTATGATATTTATTATTCATGTCCACATATTCCAACTGGACCGGATTTTAAGAAAACCGGAAACCAAAAAGAGCTTGAATCCGGGTTTTTCAGGATCTCCCCTCTTCATCAGGGAGATACGATAACAAAACCATGTCATGTCTTTACCCGCAAAAAGGCCCAATGCTATTTTATTCTGTATTTTTCTGCTCTGTAGAAAACCTCAAAGAAGAGAAATAGTAAGAATCTGTGGATGTTGCA